>JAKEHX010000470.1 GCA_022614795.1 Planctomycetaceae bacterium
GTATCTCGAAATCTCGCGGCTCGACGGGCGAATGCAGGGAATATGCGGTAATCTGACAGGATCACACTTACTGGCTGAGGATCGGTTGATGGACCAGCGTGAGCCGCCCTCTGGCGCAGCACCAGACTACCTGGAATTGCCAGACAAGCTGGAAGCGAGCAGTGCCTCCGGCCGGCCCTATGAGGCGGCTGATCTGGCGGCGCTCGTGGTGGCAAATCACGCGGCCATGTACCGGTACGCCTACCGGCTATGTGGCTGCCCGTCCGAGGCCGAAGACCTGACCCAACAGGCGTTCCTCATCGCGCAGCGGAAGCTGCACCAGTTGCGCGAGAAGGAGCGGGCCAGTGCCTGGCTGTTTGCCGTGCTGCGGAGCTGTTTTCTGAAGAGCCTCCGCCGCCAGCGGCCAGCCAGCGCGGCCGCGATGAACGTAGAGGTGGAACAGTTCGCCGGTCCAACGCCCGCTGTGGACGAGATTGACCGCGAGCAGCTGGCAGCAGCCCTGGCCGAGCTGCCGGTCGATTTCCGCGTTGTGGTCTTGATGTTTTATTTCGAGGAATTGTCGTACCAGCAAATTGCCGAAAAACTGGAGATTCCAATCGGCACCGTCATGAGCCGCTTGTCGCGAGCCAAAGGCCACTTGCGCAAGCGCCTCCTGCCGGGCGAGCCCGTGTTGCCGGCGGCGCGAGCCGTGCGGGACGAACAGGACGGCCGCAGCCAGAGCCTGAAAGTGCGAGCGGGAAAGTAAGCCAACCATGAACCGGATCGACGAGCTTCGCCAGCAGATCGACGCGTGCCGCGCGGGCAGCGACGATCTGCACCTGCCCGACCTGGCTGGACTGGCCGTTGCTTCCGGCGAACTGGGTGCCTCCGGCGAGCTGGGCGCGCCCGCTGATCCGGCGATCATGCGCGAGCTTGACCGGTCGCAGCAATTCGATCGCGCGGTCGTCTCGGCTTTGCAGGACGTCGCCGTTCCGCCGGGAATGCTCGAGCGGCTGCTGGCCAAGACAGCCGCTGCCGCGAAGGATCGAGGCCGTGCGGAAGTTTTGGGTCCCGCTGTAGGTGCGGCAGTCGATTCGTCCGCTAGTGTTTCGGCGGTTGAACCAGCTGCGGTTGTTGCGAAATCGAGAGCGCGGTCCCGCCGCTGGGTCCTGGCAGTGGCGGCCAGTCTTGCGGCGGCGGGAATTGTCGCCGTGGTCTGGGTGTGGAGTTTCATCTCGCCGCAGAGAATTGAGCTGGCCCAGCTAATCGACGATGTGCAAGACTGGAACAGTCAGGCCCGCTCGCCCGACTGGCGAGCGAATCCGCCCGACGATGTCTTGAAGAAGTTTCCCGTCGATTCGCTGTTGCATGGCGGCAAGCGTGCTATCGTGCGGTGGCGCACTTTCAGCACCAAGCGCGGCGAAACAGTCGTTGCCTATGAGGTGACTTCTGGCCGTGGAGGTCTGGCGACCTTGTTCGTCGTATCAACCCGTCACCGCTACCTTGGCGTGGCCGGGACGCCGCCGCAGACGCCGCTTCCGGGAACAACCGGGGGCCTCTCGTTAGGCGCCTGGCAAACTTCGACCGGACTGCTTTATGTGCTGGCGCTGGAGCGCGGCCGGTCTCTCGACGACTACCTGCGGCCGCCCCGTCCAGCCTGAGCGGCTGTTCGCTTAGCCGCCGGTACAAGCCGCACCATCGATATAGCTTCGCACGTGACGACGGCGCGGCGTCCCTCGTCTAATCTCCGCCCTTGCTCGCGGCCGAAACCAATCAGGGAGGCTGCGCGGCTTGTATTCGCGGCTCAGCCACTTCCTGCCCCGCCACCCTCTGCCGGCCTACCTGCCATGAATCGCACTCTGCTCGCTCTTGCCATCGTTTTGTCCACGGCCCAGCTGGCTCTGGCCCAGAGACCGGGCAATCCACAACCCGGCAGAGGCACGGCCGAGCGGCCGGTGCTTACGGGCAATACCACGCCGGACATGTGGTACTACACACAAGAGAGAGAGCGGCACGACAATCCAAAACAAGCGGTTCGCCGCAAAGCCGAATATGTCGCCCAGCAGCGGGCGCTGCGGATCGAGTCGATGAAGTGGTTCGGCATGTCCAATGCCCGCCCGATCGCCTCAACCACGCCCTTCATGGACGAATACGCCCCAGCCTGGGTCGGCAACGGCTATCACCCGTATCACTGGGTCGGCGTCGGGTCGTCGTCAGCGATTTACTATGCGCCAACCGTGATCGTGCGGTAATCAGGCCCGCGCCAACTAGTCGCGGATGACGTCGGCGCGCGCTTTGCCAGAATAGAGCTTGATCAGCTTCCCGCCTTGCGCGGCGCCCACGGTCGAGGCTTGCTTGTTCCAGGGCATGCCATAGATAGCGACCGTCCCCGAATTCGCGTCGGCGACATACACCAGCGAGCTGCCGATCCGGCTGCCGCCATAGCTGCCGCCGGCCAGTTGGAACTGGCCCGTCACCATGACGTAGGACGGTTTCTTTCCCGATCCTGCGGCCGGTTTCAGATCGGCAGTCACATTGGTGCCGTAAATGCCGCCCGGACCGCCCGTACGGGGATTGATCACGAAGCACGACAAATCGCCGGTCAGGAAGTCGAGGCAGAACAACCCCTCGACTCCATTGTCGATTTCGCCCGTGGCCATCGCGAATGAATCGGACCCGTGCGAGGCCGACGCCTTCAGGCGCAGCTCGGTCAGGGCCGCCTGATGTGCCGTATCTCCTGGGCTGCTTGAATACGCGCTCCCCAAGTAGACCCCGGCAGCCAGCGCGCCGCCGATGGCCAGGCCGATCACGAGCCCGGTGGAGAGAAACATGATCGAGCGAAAACGACGAATCCGCGCCATGGTGAATTCCCTGTTCGGAGAGGAGGACAGCCCCTGCGGCGAGCCCACTTCTCGTAATGTAGCAAAGGGGGACCGGGAAAACCAGAGAATTGGGAAGCGGAAGCCGGATGTCGGAGGTCGGAGATCTAAGGTTGGTA
Organism: Planctomycetaceae bacterium; assembly: GCA_022614795.1. Taxonomy (GTDB): domain Bacteria; phylum Planctomycetota; class Planctomycetia; order Pirellulales; family Pirellulaceae; genus CAYLLN01. The sequence goes on from JAKEHX010000470.1 coordinate 2,978, forward strand.
CGTCTTTGGGCCACTGGCGTCGTCCGACTTCCGACTTCTGACTCCGCCCCCCGACTCCTGACTCCCGCCCCCCGATTTGCTAAAACAAAGCACCCTGCCACTGATCCCTCTCCGGAGATTTCTCCATGACGACCAACGGCTCGCTCAATCGCAAACTGCGCATGGCCCTGTGCGGCGGCGGCCAAGGGGCGTTTATCGGCCGCGTGCACGCGACGGCCGCCGTGCTCGACAATCGGGCCGCACTTGTCGCGGGCGCCCTGTCGAGCAGTCCTGAAAAAGCCAAGGCCAGCGCCCCCGACTACGACATTCCCGCGGAACGTGCTTACGGTTCGATCACCGAGCTGGTGCAGAAAGAAAAAGCCCTGCCTGCCGACAAGCGGATTGACTTTGTGAGCGTGGCCACGCCCAATCACACCCACTTCGAAATCGCCAAGGCAGCCGTCGATGCCGGTTTCAACGTCATCTGCGACAAGCCGCTGACGTTTGACCTGGCCCAGGCCGAGGCGCTGGCCGACGCCGTGGATAAAGCGGGCGTCGTGTTCGCAGTCACGCACAACTACACCGGCTATCCGCTGGTCCGCCAGGCCCGCGAGATGATCCTTGGCGGTGAGCTGGGCGAGATCAACGCGATCCGCTCGTTCTATATCCAAGGCTGGCTCCGCACCCGCCTCGAGACGAGCGATCAAAAGCAGGCCGCCTGGCGCACCGACCCCAAGAAGAGCGGCGCGGCCGGCTGCTTCGGCGACATCGCCACGCACGCCTATAACCTGGCCCGCTACATGACCGGCTGCCTCCCCGCCGAGATCAGTTGCCATCTCAAGACGTTCGAGAAGGGGCGGCAGCTCGACGACTACGGTATGGCGGTCATCAAGTTTCAGAACGGGGCCCTCGGTACGGTCACCGCCTCGCAAATCAGCCACGGCCGCGAGAACGACTTGTTCATCGAAATCGACGGCACCAAGGGGGCGATCCAGTGGCGGCAGGAGGAGCCGAACACGCTCACCCTCCGCAAGAA
>JAKEHX010000471.1 GCA_022614795.1 Planctomycetaceae bacterium
GATCTGCTCATGTATAACTTTGAACCCAAACAAGCGGCTCACGTCCAAAGTCGTTTGCGGCGGATCGTCGATCTGACCGTTCCCAATTTCTCGCCCGAGCTCGAGCGCGACCGGATCGAGTGCCGCAGCAATCGCGTGATTCCGGCGCTGTTGTGCCCATGGAGAAACGACGCGCCGGACATCGAACGGCACGCGTTCGTGCTCACCAGGGATATTTCGAGCGACGGTGCGGGCCTGGTCCTGAATACTCCGTTTCGCGACCAGGAGCTGCTCTTGGGATTCTGGCTCGACCCCGGGGTGATGCCGGAGCCGTGGTTGTTCCTCGGCAACGTGCAGCATCTGCGCAAGTGGGGCGGCGGATACTGGACGCTCGGCGTGCATTTGACGGAGTTCGCCGGCAGCGGTATGCGGGGCAAGTTCGCCTGCCTGTCGCCGCTCTTGTCGCAGCTGCACGTGTCGGAACTGGTGACGAACTAGAGTGTTCCGTAGCTGAAAAGCGCCAGAGTTCAGGCGGGATTTCCTGAAGTCTGGCGACTTCAGCTACGTCGGGTCCCACGTCCCACGCTTGCGTGGGCGTGCAGAGTCGCAGTCCCACGCTTGCGTGGGCGTGCAGAGTCGCAGTCCCACGCTTGCGTGGGCGTGCAGAGTCGCAGTCCCACGCTTGCGTGGGCGTGCCCAGTGGCTTCCTACTGCGGCACGACGCCGCGCCCCTTGAGCCAGGCGATGCAGGCCGCGGGCCAGCCGTCAGTGCCCGGAACGTCCTTCGCCAGGCCGACGCCGTGCTTCCCCTTCTCATAGATATGCAGCTCGGCCGGCACTTTGTGGGCGATCAATGCCGAATAGAACACGACGCTGTTTTCCGGCGGCACGCCCTTGTCCTCCGTCGTATGCCAGAGAAAGCACGGCGGCGTCTGGTCCGTCACCTGCTTCTCGCTCGACATGCTGGCGATCAGCTCGGCCGACGCGTCCTTCCCCAGCAGGTTGTTCTGCGAGCCCTTGTGCGTGAACGGCTGGTCGAATGCGATCACGGGGTAGCACAGCACGCCGAAATCGGGCCGGCAGCTCGCCCGCTCGATCTCGTCGTCGGCGTCGGCGCGGCCCGCGTCAAAATGCGTGACGGCCGACGACGTCAGATGCCCGCCGGCCGAAAAGCCGAGAATGCCAATCTTGTTGGGCTCGACGCCAAATTCCTTGGCCCGCGATCGGACTGTGCGGATCGCGCGCTGGGCGTCTTCGAGCGGCGCGGGATGGCCGTATCCCTTGCCTCGGTGGCGATAGTCGCAAATGAAGCCTGCAATGCCATGTTCGTTGAGCCAGCGGCCGATCTGGTGTCCTTCGTGGTCCATCGCCAGAACGCCGTAGCCGCCGCCAGGACAGATCACAATGCCCGCTCCGCAGGGCTTCTCCGGCAGATAGATAATGAGCTGCGGCTTGTCCTTCGCGTCTTCGCCATTGGCGCCGGGCGCTCCCTTGGGCCAGAGCAATTCGGCTTTGGGCTCGGCAGCCGCTGCGACGGAATATGGCGCCAGCAAGCAGATGACGGTAAACAAGCGAAGCTGCGTCAACATGGTGGGAGGGGGTGGGTGATTGTGGCGTTGCACCGGGCGATCGACGTCGCAGCCATCATATCCAGGGCGAAATCGCCGCTCAATTCACGCTGCCACCGAACCTGGAGGCGTTGTTGTACGTCCGTACGACCATTCCAGCACGACAATCGCAACTCTACGCTGCGCCCAGGACCGATTGGTGGGAACAGAAGGTAACAAAGGCCACGAAGCAGGCGAAATACGCTCTTCGTTGCCTTTGTTACCTTCTGTTCAATCTCCCTTTGGTGCGACTGCACTCTAGTATCTCATGTTGTTGATCCGCCCTTTGAGACCCGATGATGCTGCCGCCTACCGCGCGCTCCGCCTGGAAGCACTCCAGCAGCACCCGACGGCCTACGTCACCGCCTATGAGGAAGATGCCGCACTGACCGCCGAGCAGTTGCACAAGCGCCTCACGCCCAGCGAGGAGGCCTTGACCTTCGGTGCCTTGGATGGCGACCGGCTGGTCGGCATCGGCACGCTCGTCCGACCCGAGCGCATCCGGCTCAGTTTTCGGGCTATGATCGTCGGCATGTACGTGACTGCGTCACACCGCCGAACGGGACTGGCGAGCAGGCTGGTAAAGACTTGCATTGACCGCGCTCGCTCTCTGACCGGCGTGGAAGAGGTTTGCCTGTGCGTCACCGTCGGCAACGACGCCGCCCGCCGCACGTACCTCGCCTGCGGCTTTCTGCCCGAATACGTCGAGCTGCGGTACTTCAAGTACGAGGGCCGCTACTACGACATCGAGTGGCTGCGGCTGCCGCTCGTTTGACTTGGATGAGGCGCTGTAGCGTGCAGACTTCAGGAAGCCCGAACTCTGGCGAGTTTGGCTGCTTCTCGATAATATCGGTAGCATCCACTTTGCCCGACTTTGCGGAGCCCGCGATGCCGACCGACCTCTCCACGCGCCACGAACTTGTTGGCGACCTCCTTTCACTTCCCAAATCGATGGGCGAGTGGGATCGCTACCGACTAACCGACGAGCAGGTCACTTTCTATCACGAGCACGGCTACCTGAAAGGCGTGCGGATCCTGACCGAGGAGCAATGCGACAAGCTCTGCCAGGAACTCGCCGATTTCTTCTCGCCGAATCATCCGGGCCATGAGCTGTGGTACGAGTACCACACGAACGAGTCCACAAAGCCCGACACGGTGCTGTTCCACGCCCTCGGCGCATGGCGGATTCGAGCCGGCTTCCACGACGTCCTTTGGCACCCGGCGTTCACCGTCGCCGCCAGCCAGTTGCTTGGCGGGGCGGTCCGCTTCTGGCACGACCAGCTCTTCTGCAAGCCGGCCCGGCACGGCGGCGTCGTCGCCTGGCACCAGGACTATTCGTACTGGACCCGCACCAAACCGATGGCCCACCTCACCTGTTGGATCGGCCTCGACGAAAGCACGCGCGACAACGGCTGCGTGCACTACATCGACGGCAGCCACAAGTGGGACCTGTTGCCGATCACCGGCCTGGCGGGCGACATGGCGGCAATCAAGGAGGTCCTCACGCCCGCCCAGTGGGAACAATTCCAAAAGCCGGTGGCCATCGAGCTTAAGCGGGGCGAATGCTCATTTCACCATCCGCTCACGGTGCACGGCAGCTTCGAGAACCGCGTCGATCGCCCGCGGCGGGCCACGGTGATCAACGTCTTCCGCGACGGCACTCGAAGCGACAGCGACGAGCCGCCGCTGGATGGCGTGCCTCCGGTCCCGAAGGGCCAAACGATGGGCGGGCAGTTCTTCCCGCTGCTTTTCGAGGGGCTCTAGTGGCCATTCCCGACCTCCGCGAGGATGGCTATCTGCCCATCGGCATCCACAAGGCGACCGAAGCCGAGATCGCCGCGCGGTTTGGCCTCGAGACATCCAAACGGAAAGAACTCCTGATTCGCCTGCATCATTGGCTGCGACTGGCTCGCGCAGTGAAAGCTCAGCGATTCGTGGTCGGCGGCAGCTTCGTTTCGGCCAAGGCCGACCCAGACGATCTCGACTGCCTCTGTTGGCTGCCGCGCGATTTTGAGCAACAATACCAGTGGGGCAAACGGGAAGCAGTCGAGATGTATCAAATCATCGCCGCCGGCTACCCAAAGGAACTGTTCGGCGTACTCCTGTCTGAGGGTTGGGACTACTTCACGGGCGTCTTTAGCAAGATTGAGGAAAGACCCGGAGAATTCAAAGGGATGATCGAGGTGCTGCTATGATCACAAGCGACAAAGAGTTGGCCCTTGTGCAGGAACAGATCGCCGATCTGAATACCAGGCTGAGAGCCTTATTCAACTGCACGGATTTGACGCGTTTTGAGGTCCACCTCACGGCTGCTGGATACGACCGCATGATCGATCGTCTTCAAAAAGAAGTGGATGCCTACGAGGCGCAATGTGCGGCCATCGCGACCCCTCGGTCCTAAGTCTGGCGCCACTCCGCAGATGATCCTCCTGATCGACAACTACGACAGCTTTACCTACAACCTCGTCCAGCGTCTGGGCGAGATCGATTCGCGGCTCGCGATTGAGGTCCATCGCAACGATCAGATCACGTGCGATGAAATCGCCGAGAAAAAGCCGACGCATATCATCGTCTCGCCCGGCCCCTGCACCCCCACCGAGGCGGGCATCTCGGTCGAGTGCATCCAGCGGTTCGCCGGCAAGGTGCCGCTTTTGGGCGTGTGCCTGGGGCACCAGTCGATCGGTCAGGCGACCGGCGGCGTGATCGTCCGGGCCAAGCGGCTGATGCATGGCAAGACCGACCGGATCCAGCACGACGGCCAGGGAATTTTCGCCGGCCTGCCCAACCCGCTCACCGCGACACGCTACCACAGCCTGGTGATTCGCCCCGACACGCTGAGCAAGGATTACATCTCCAGCGCCTGGGCCGACGCCCCCGACGGCACGCAGGAGATCATGGCCATCCGCCACAAGTCGCAGCCGGTGGTCGGCGTGCAGTTTCACCCCGAGAGTTTTTTGACCGAACACGGCCACGACATGCTGCGGGCGTTTCTCAAAATGACCGCATGACGGATCACTATCAATCAAGTCCAAGGTCCAAAGTCCAAGGTCCAAGGTTGGCTCCGGCGACTTTGGACTTTAGACCTGGGACTTTGGACTATGCTATCCGTCGATGAAGCCCTGAAACTCGTTCTCGATCACGCACGGCCGTTGTCGTGGCCGCAGTCTCTGACCATCGGCGACGGCGAGGCCCTCGGCTGTGTCCTCACCGAACGCGTCACGAGCGATATCGATTCGCCCCCGCACGACAAGTCGATTGTCGATGGCTATGCCCTCATCGCGGCGGACGCGGAGGAGCCCGGCCGCGAGCTCACGGTGATCGAAGAAGTCACAGCCGGCGCGGTTCCCACGCGGACGGTCGAGCGCGGCACGGCGACGCGGATCATGACGGGCGCGCCGCTCCCGGCTGGGGCTGATGCGGTCGTGAAGGTCGAGCAGACGACGCTGGCCGGCGACCGCGTCCGCATTCATCAATCGCCCGTCAAACCCGGCCAGAACATCATGCGGCAAGGCGCTTCGCTGAAACGCGGCCAGGTGGTACTCGAGCCAGGAAAGGTCCTGCGGCCGATTGAAATCGGTCTGCTGGCCGAAGTGGGGCGCGACAGCGTGGAGGCCATCCGGCGGCCGCTCGTGGCGGTCATACCGACGGGCAACGAATTAGTTCCGTCCTCGCAAACGCCCGGCCGCGGCCAGATCCGCAACAGCAACGGGCCCATGCTCCGGGCGCTGGCCGAAAGCGCAGGCGCGCGGGCCCACGAGTATGCGATTGTTCGCGACGATCCGGACCAACTCCGTATGTTCGTTTTGATGGGGCTGGGGAGCCGCATCATTCTGCTTTCCGGCGGCGTCTCGGCCGGCGTTCTGGACCTCGTTCCCGGAGTGCTCCGCGACTTGGGCGTCCAGGAAGTGTTCCACAAGGTCAACCTCAAACCAGGCAAACCTCTCTGGTTTGGTGTGAAGGACGAGGCCCAAACCCAGACGCGAACGCTTGTCTTCGGCCTGCCGGGCAACCCGGTCAGCGGCCTGGTCTGCTTTGAGCTGTTCGTGCGGCCCGCGATCGAGAAGCTGAGCGGCCGCGAGCCGAAAGGCTTGCCGCGCGTCACGGCCACTCTTACGCAGGAGCACAAGCAGCGCGGCGACCGGCCGACGTATTGGCCGGCATTGCTCGCGGAGATCGGAGATCAGAAATCGGTCACGCCGCTTCCCTGGCAAGGCTCGGGCGACTTGCGCACGCTGACCGACGCCAATTGCCTGGCATATTTCCCGGCGGGGGACCGAGTATTCGCGGCGGGCGAGCGATTCGAGACGTTGATCCTGCAATAGGCGCCCGGCGAGCGGGAGACGTCAGCCTCCCGATGGGGCGGCCCCTCACAATAGCCGGAAGCAAACCTGCTTCCGGTGACTGGCGACGTGTCGTCTTGCGGCACGTCTCCGGGACCAGGTTTGGTCCCGGCTAAGGGCCGCCGCGGCAACGCCATCGGGGTGCTCACGCAGCCCGCTCGCTTCCCTCAACGGGCTGCCGTCGCTTCCGGCTCTTCGCTCTTCCGCGGGCGGGCGATCTCGTCCAGCTTCGCACTCAGCTTAGTGCTGGCCACCGGCTGGTCGGCCCGCATCCACGGGATCACAACGCGGAAGGTGGAGCCCTTGCCCAGTTCGCTCTCGACGCTCACCTCGCCGCCCAGCAACTTGCACAGTTCCTTGACGATCGACAGGCCCAGGCCCGTGCCGCTGTATTCGCGGGTCAGCGTGTCCTGGCCGAGCACCGCTTTTCCCTGGCGGAATTTCTCGAAGATGATTTCCTTTTCCGCATCGGGAATTCCCACGCCGGTGTCGCTGACCCAGAATTCGATCCGTCCCCGCGAGTCGCCGCGGGCCCCCACCGTGATCCGCCCGCCTTCGGGCGTGAACTTGATCGCGTTGGAGAGCAGGTTGGTCAGGATTTGCTGCACTTTTGGCTGGTCCTGGAAGAGCAGCGGCAGGTCGCTGGCAATATCGACGTCGAGGTCGATGTTCTTGTCTTCGGCCAGCGAGCGGACCCAGTCGCACTGGGCGTGGATCAAGCTTTCGATGCGGAATTCCGACAGCCGCACCTCCATCTTGCCGGCTTCCATTTTGGCCAGGTCCAAAATGTCGTTGATCATGTCGAGCAGGTTGCGGCCCGATTTCTGGATGTTCTGGGCATAGCGCCGCTGCTTGTCGGTCAGCCCTTCGATATTTTGCAGCACTTCGGAGAAGCCGATGATGCTATTGAGCGGCGTCCGCAGCTCGTGGCTCATGTTCGCCAGGAATTCCCCCTTCAGGCGGTTCATCTCGTGCAACTGCATATTGAGGCGGGCCAGCTCATCGACCTTGCCGTCCAGCTTCTGGTTGGCGGAGCGCAGCTCCCCCTGCGCTTCGACCAGATTGCGCAGCATCTTGTTGAACGACGCGGCCAGGTCTTCGAATTCGTCCCCCGTGTGCAGTTCGGCCCGCTGGGCCAGGTCGCCCATCGAGACCGCTTCGCTCACGTCGCGCAGATGCGTGAGCGGCTTGACGACGATGTACTTGACGACGTAATAGAGCGCAAACATCGCCAAGACGATCGTGATCAAACCAACGGTCGAGAGGATGGCCCGCGTCCAGTTGATCGCATCCCGGGTTTCAGTGTAGGGCATCGTCACATGCACGACACGGAAGGGCGTGGTCGCGCTGTCGAACACGCTCCCCTCGTACGAAGCCGCCGATTCGGCGTTGGCAGTTCCATGCATTTGTTCGTGACACACCTCGCAGAAATTCTGCCACTGGACGACCTCGTAGTAATAAAACTTTTCGGCCTCGGGCGCGGGAAACGACTCGAACACCGGGGCCCGCACAGTTGTCGTTAATGCCGGACCGCCGGAGCCCAGGCCGCCGGCGCTGGCCGGCCCGGGAGCGGGAGGCACCTCGCGAGCCCGCTTCTCGGCGGCGGCGCGCATCCGCTGCATGAGCGCGATTTCGAATTCGTTCTCCGGGGCCCAGAGCATCGTTCCCTTCGGCGAAAGACCGCTCTGCCCGGTGGCCTTCATGATGCGCGGCGGAGTCGTCTCTTGAGCCAGAATGTGACTGAGCTTCTCGGTCAGCGGCTTGCTTTCTGGATTGTTTTCGAACTCAATCCAGTGCAGCGTGTAGATCGCGATGCGGGCCAGGTCATGCCCTTTGGCGTGGGCGTTGCGTTCGATCAAATCCTCGGCGATTCCATCCACCCACCAGAACGCCAGGAAGATCAGCCCGCCGACGCAAATGCCGAACAGCCAGCGAACCTTGCGTTCCAGGTGGGTTTCGCCCAAAACGCGTTTCAGCGAGCGATAGCCACTCATCGAGCCAGGGAGCTTGAGGGGAATCTGTCCACTTGCTTGGATTCTATGCCCCCCTCCCCCCGTCCAGCCAGAGCAAAGCAGTGCGCAATCTGCCTTTAGCCGGGAGCAAAACTGCTCCCGGAAGATTGCATCACCTGGACCAGGTTGGTCCCGGCTAAAATGGGCTTGCTGTAACATGGCCGCGGCGCGCATTGACCCCGTGCCGGCCAACTTAGACAATGAAGGCCAGCGTACTCGTTCGCCCTCTGGAGCAGCGATCATGTCCCTCTCGCGTCGGCGGTTTGTGGCGGCTACGTCCGCGGGCGTTGCAGCTGGTTCGCTTCCCGCGCTGTTTCTCCACGGCCAGGATCCCGCCGCCCCCCTGCCCAAGGCAGCCACGGGCGAGCTGCCGTCGTTCAACGAATTCACGCCGCAGAGCGAACGGGCGGTGGCCCGCGGCGACGAATGGCTGATGAAAACGATGCATCGCGACGGCGGCTGCGGCGTCGATATCGGCCAGCCTACGGACATCGGCTGCTCGGCAATGGTCGGCCTGGCCCTCATGGCCCAGGGGAACACGCCGGTCGAAGGACCCCGCAGCCGCGAGGTGCAGCGGATTCTGTCGTTCATCCTGCGAGCGACCGAGAACATGCCGCAGGACGACATCACGTCGATGACCGGCACGCAGCTTCAGAACAAGATCGGCCGCCACGCCCACAGCTTCTTCGCCGCCCTCTTCCTGGCCGAAGTGATCGGCGAAGGCTGGGACACCGAGCCGGTCCGCACCGGACTGAAGCGGGTCGTCGCGGCCATCTGCGGCTCGCAAACGGCGCAGGGGCACTGGGGCGATCAGTCCTGGGCGCCCATGCTGGGCACGGTGATGGGCTGGGTTTCGCTCCGCGCGTCGCACTATGCCGGCATCAAGGTGGGCAACTCGCCCGAGGTGACGGCCAAGCACCTGGTCGATCAGATGCGCGTGAACCTGGCCCAACATCAGGGGAGCTGGATGCACACGCTGTATAAGAACGCGACCGGCATTCGCGTGCTTTATGCGATGGGCATGGACCAGGACCCGATCGCGACCAAGGCTTTCGCCGACGTGAAGCAACTCGTCAACAAGGACAACACCGCCTTCTCGCAAGCGGGCGGCGAGGAGTATCTCGCGTTCCACCTGATCACCGAGACGATGCTCCAGAAGGGCGGCGAAGACTGGGGGACCTGGTTCCCGACGATGCGCGACAAGATCGTGGGCGTACAAAACAGCGATGGCAGCTGGACCGGCCATCACTGCATCACCAGCCGCACCTTCTGCACCGCCGCGGCGATTCTCGTGCTGACCAGCCCCAATCGGTATTTGCCGATCTCGCAAGCGTAGGACGGATTTGCAATCCGTCTGCCCTTCGACGGATTGAAAATCCGTCTTACAGCGCGGAGGACGCGGATGTCGGAAGAGGCCAAACGTTCGCTCGCACGCGGCATCGACTGGCTGCTCGCTCAGCAGGCGGCAGATGGCGGCTGGCATTCGCGGACCTATGGCCAGCTCAAGGACGGAGCGGCAATTACGACGCTCGTGCTCGACGCCCTCGGCCATGCTGGCCCCGTCCACCAGCAGAAGAATCAGGCTGCGATAAAGAAGGCTTTTGCGTTTTTGGGCGGCGGCCTGGCCAAGCGCGGAACAATCGCCAGCCCCGACGGTTCGCTGGACTTCCCGACGTACGCCGCCGCGCTGTATCTGACAGCCGGCCGGCGGCTGGGAATGTCGATCGACGGCGACAGCCGCCGCCGGCTCCTCGCCTACCTGCTCGGGGCCCAGGTGATCGAGGCCCGCGGGTTTGAGGCCGATTCGCCCAGTTATGGGGGCTGGGACTTTCTCGGCAAGGGGGACGCTCAGGCGATAACGACCGGCACGAACATCTCGGTGACGCGGTATGTTTTGGAGGCGCTGGTGCAGGAGCCGGGCGTGGCCGGCGAGGCGTCCGGAATCCCCAAGGCAATGGAGCTGGGCCGGGCGTATGTGTCGCGCTGCCAGCGCGAGGGCGGCGGGTTCGTCTTTACGTGCGAGCCGATGTCGCTCAACAACAAGGCCGCCTTCTCCGACAAGGAGCTGACCGACCCGCGCCCGTATGGCACGGCGACCTGTGACGGCATCCTGGCGCTTACCGCTTGCGGCGCTCAAGCTGACGACGATCGCTTGCAACAGGCAATCGCCTGGCTCGTGAAGCGCCCCGCCTTGGAGCTGGTCCCCGGCTTTGAGGGCCTGCCGCCGGAAGCCGGCTGGCAGCGAGGATTGCGGTATTACTACTACGCGGGGCTGGCGCAGGTGCTGCCGCTCTTTCCTGCATCGGAAATTGCCCCGCGCCGCGAGGCGCTTCAAACGCACATCGTGGGAATGCAAGCCAAGGAGGGCAGCTGGATCAACGAGTCGGACCGGATGCGCGAGAACGACCCGCTGATTGCGACGGCGTTGGCGGTGACGGTACTGGCGGCGACGGCGCAGTCCAGCCGCTTGTGATGCCCGCGCTCACGGTCTGGCTGCCGGCGGGCTATTTGGAGGCCGCGTTCTTCTTGTACTCGACCACAAATCCCGCGTCGTCCGCCAGGTGCCGGTTCTTCTCCGCCAATTTGCGGCGGATGCGCAGGACCGTCGCCTGAATCGGCTGGCTGAGCAACTTCACAATTTGCTGCGGGCTGAATTGCTCGAGGTCCTTGACCGTCTCGACCCGCAGGAACTCGAAAATCTGCCGGGCGTGGTAGTCCTCCTTGAAGAGCATGTACAGCTTTTCCTCCTGCGATACCAGCACGCGGCCGATGGCAGCGTCATCCACCGCAGCCGCGCGCTTGACGGCTCGTTTTGGCCTGGCCGTTTTGCTCGCACGCTTCTTGGCGCCAGCTCCCTTGGACTTCTTCCGGGCCTTGGCTGGTTTGCTCGCCGTTTTCTTTTTCGCCACGTCCTGATCCCCAAAGGAAGGAGGTGAATCCGCCAGGTTTTCCAGCTACTTTAGCTTGCCGCGCCAGAGGGATGCCAGCAATGCTGCGCGGCCGCAAAGTTGACTCATTTTGTGCCGCTTTCCGCAGCGGAAAGGTTTGTGCGATCCGAAGTGCACGGCACAACCCGGTCAGGCCGATAGAGAGTTAAGCGCCGCTGCGCATTAGCGTTGCGCTACTCCCTCCTACATCCCGCTACGCATGTCCACACGCCGACAGTTTCTTGCGGCGCTGGCTGGGTCCGCCGCGGCAGCCTGGCTGGCTGGCCGCCGCGCCTGGGCGCTCGAGGCCAACTTGATCAACTGGCCGTCGCGCGTCGTGCAACTGCCCGACGACGAAGAGAGCCAGAAGCCGCCGGTAGTCACGGCGGTTCGCCTGCACAAGAATGGCCAGCAGCTCGCCACCGCTGGCGACGATCACCTCGTCCGCGTCTGGAGCCTGGCCGAAGGCAAGCTGCTCCATCGGCTCTCTCTGCACACCGACTGGGTGCGGACGATCGACTATTCACCCGACGGCATGCTGCTCGCTTCGGCGGGGAACGACCGGAGGATCATCTTTTGGGATGCCGCCAGCGGCCAGAAGCGCGACGACTTTGCCATCCATCCGCAGGCGATTGCCGCCCTCCGCTTCAGCCACGACGGCTCGCGCCTGGCGGCGGTCGGCTTTGAAGGGGTGATTCGCCTGTACGACGTGGCCACAAAGCAACTGATCGCCGAAGCACCGGCCCCCTGCCAGGACATGCGGGCGGTCGCGTTCACGCCCAGCGACGCGGAGCTGGCCGCCGGCGGCCGCTGCGGCACGATCCGCTTCTGCTCGACCAGCAGCGGACACGTCTTGCGCGACGTTTCGGCCCACCGGCAGCGGGTCCGGGCAATGTGCTTTTCGGCCGACGGCTCGTACCTGGCTTCGACCGGCGAGGACCGCACGGTGCACGTGCTGCCGCTGGCCGATGGGGCGATTAGCTTTGCCTTGCCGGCACGCCCGGCCAAGGTGCAGGCCCTGGTGTTCTATGGCCCCGGGCAGCTCGCCGTCGCCGGCAGCGACAACTTGATCCGCCTGTGGGACGTAGCCGAGCGGCGCGAAACGGGCGTCCTGGCCGGCCATACGGGCACGATCGCGGCCCTGGAGTGCCAGGACAAGGTGCTCATTTCCGCCGGCTACGACACGACCGTCCGGGTCTGGACCATCGCCGATCACGTGGCCGGAGCCCAGAGCCCGCCCCCACGCGTCGGAAGGCCGGCCCCGATCGAGCCCGTGCCCCGAATACGCTGAACTGCGGCGCGAAACACAAAACACGAAACACGAAACACCCTCACCCCGGCCCTCTCCCAGAGGGAGAGGGAGACATAGAGCGCACACGGAGGTGCCTTGTGGGATTGTGGAGTCTCTTGACCGGCCGGCGGAATAAGGACATCCAGGCGGTGGATGCGCGCCGCCTGCGCGGCCGCTTCGAATCGCTCGAAGACCGCCGCCTGATGGACGCCGACCCGCTCAAGATCGGCGTGACCTATCACGAGGAGGACACCGGTTCGGACCAGCATGGCGACCGGTTCGAGATCCTGTTCGAAGGGGGCGCTCCGGGGACGGAATTGACGCAGCTAATCATTAGCGGCGACCACGGCCCGGCCGGCCTGTCAGTCGCCGACATGATCTTCGACACGATCAAAGGGGGCCTGGGGGCAGACGATGCATTCAACTTGCAGGTCGTTTCGTCCACCGGAATTCAGAACGTAAGCTGGCAGGTGAGCGATGGCGGCATGCAGCTCACATTCAGCTTCCAGGGCTTCAACGCAGGCGAGAAGCTGATCTTCACCGTCGATGTCGATGAAGTCCAGCAGTTCGACCCGAGCGAAACAAATCAACAGAGAATCAACGAGGGGATCGATCCCATTGCGTCGGGCGTCGAGTTCCAGACCTCTAAGTTGACCGCCAACTTCCACGCCCCGCACTACCACGACGTGCAAGGGACGAGCGAGTTCCGCAACCTCTACGACCCGCTCTTCAGCGGCTCGCATCTGCTCTTGACGCAAGGCAACCCCAACGGCCTGCGCAACGACGATTTCCAGGGCCTGCGCGACCGCTCGACCGGCACGATGCTGACCCTCCAGCAGTTGCCTCTGCCGGTGACGATTGCCGGCAAGGTCTTTGCCGACAACGATCGCGATCTTTCGCAGGATGCCGGCGAGCCTAGCCTCTCCGGCGTGACGCTGACGCTCTTCAAGAAGATCGGCGGCGTCTGGACGAACACCGGCCACACTACGCAGACCGACGCTCAAGGCCGCTACAAGTTCGGCCTCGCGCTGAATCTCCAGCCGGGCATCTACCAGGTTCGCGAAACGCAGCCGGCGGGCTATTTCAGCATCGGGGCAATTCCGGGCAATGTCAGCGGCACGCCGAGCGGTGTCACGGTCGCGGGCGATCCGGACGTATTGACCGAGATCAACATTCCGCTTGGCGACCTGCACGCCGTGAACTACGACTTCGCCGAAGCCCAGCCGGCATCGATCCGCGGGCGCGTGCATCTGACGGACCGTCACGGCGACTGCTTTAGCGAGGAGGCCCTGAATCGGCCGCTGGCGGGCGTGAAGATCACTCTCAAGGACGAGCAAGGGAACGTCGTAGGCGTGAAATTCACCAATGGCAACGGCGAGTACGAATTCACCGGTCTGATGCCGGGCGTTTATACGATCGTCGAGGAAACGCCCCCAGGCCTCTTGGACGGCGGCGACCACGTCGGCACAATCGGCGGCATTGTGGTCGGCGTCAAATCGGCCAACGACACGATCAGCCAGATCGCCCTCAACGGCGGCCAAAATGGCATCAACTACGACTTCTGCGAAAAAGAGCCGGCCATGGTCGCCGGCTTTGTCTATTACGACAAGAATAACAACGGCGTTTTTGAGGCCAACGAGGCGGCGATCCCCGGCACGACGGTCATTCTGCTCGATGCGGGCGGACAGCAAATCGCTCAGACAACAACCGACAACACGGGCTTCTACAAGTTCGTCGGCCTCTCGGCAGGGAGCTACACCATCCGCGAAGTGCAGCCGGCGGGCTTCATCGACGGCAAGGACACCCCCGGTACGATCGCCGGCGTCGTTGTCGGCACGGCCGACTCGGCCGCCGACAAGATCACGAGCGTCAATCTGCTCTACGGCGACAGCGGCATCAACTACAACTTCGGCGAGCTTAAGCCGGGGAGCATTGCGGGCCGCGTCTGGGTCGATCCCGACGAAGACTGCGTTTTCGACTCGGGCGAGGCGCCGCTGGCCGGCGTGACGATTCAATTGCTCGACGCAGGCGGCAATGTGATCCGCACGACGACCACCAACACTCAAGGGGAGTATCTCTTCGGCGGACTGTCCCCTGGCGTTTACGGCGTCCGCGAGCTTCAGCCCGCGGGTTATTTGCAAGGTGGTCAGATAGCCGGCTCGCACGGCGGCAACGCCAGCGTAACCGACCTGATCACGCAGCTCGTGGTTACCCCTGAAGCCACTCTCGTCGAATACAACTTCTGTGAGCTGTTGCCCGTAAGCATTGCCGGCCTGGTCTGGGCCGATCGCGACGGCGATTGCATCTACGACCAGGGCGAATCGCCCATCGCCGGGGTGGCGATCAAGCTGCTCGACGCGCAGGGAAACGTCGTCGCCACGAAGCTGACCGACGCGGAAGGCAGGTATCAGTTCAACGATCTGGCGCCCGGAACGTACAGCGTCAAGGAAATCCAGCCGAGCGGCTACTTCGACGGCGACGAAATGATCGGCTCGCACGGCGGCGTCGATACGGGCAACGATTTGCTCGCCGGCGTGGTGCTCAAGTCGGGCGACAATGCCATCAATTACAACTTCTGCGAACTCTTGCCGGTGAGCATCGCCGGCCTCGTGATGGCAGACACGAACGGCAACTGTGTGCTCGATCCGGGCGAGTCGGGAATCGCCGGCGTGACGATCCAGCTGCTCAACGAGCAGGGCAACGTAGTCGCCACGCGCCTGACCGACAGCCAGGGCCGCTACAAGTTCGACCAGCTACCGCCGGGCGTCTACACCGTCCGCGAGCATCAGCCCGCGGGCTATTTCGACAGCGAAGATGAGGCAGGCTCGCACGGCGGCGACGCCTCGGAAAACGACATCATCAAAAATGTCAGCCTGCTCTCGGGCGACAACGCCACCGACTACAACTTCTGCGAGAAGCCGCCAGCCACTCTCTCGGGCTTTGTCTTCCGCGACGGCGGGTTGATCTTCAGCCAGGATGGCACGCTGCCGGACAACCTCTACGAAATCCGCGACGGCAAGCTGACCTCAGACGACCTGCGGATCAAGGGCGTGCTGCTCGAGCTGCGGCACACGCTGAGCGGCGAGCCGGTGCTGGGCCAGGAGTGCCTGCCGGGGACCTATCCGCCCGGACCGGTGCACGTGATGACCGATGCCAACGGCTTCTACGTGTTCCGCGGCCTGCCTGCGGGGAACTACTCGGTCTTCGAGGTCCACCCCGAGGGCTATTTCGACAGCATCGACATGCCCGGCACGACGAGCGGCCTGGCGGTCAATCTGAACACGCTGGTCAGCCCGCTCGTCGTACAGACATTTGCCCTGCAAGGGGTCAGCTTCAAGTTCGACGCGATCCTCCAGATTCCGCTGGGCGCTGGGCAGAACTCGGTGATGAACAACTTCAGCGAGGTGCAGATCACGCGGATCATCATTCCGCCGCCGGAGCGCGAGCTGCCGCCGGAGCTGCCCATCATCACAGAGCCGCAGTTCCAGCCGCCGCCGATCATTATCTTCCCCGAGGTCTTCGCTCCGCCGAAGCCGCAGCAGATCGTGACTGGCGGGTCGAGCAACTTCACGTGGCACCTCTCGGTGATCGACGCCGGCCTGCCGCGAATCGCCAAGAAGAGCACCCGCGTGACCGATGTCGTCTGGCGGCCCGCACTACATGTGGATCGCGTCGAGTGGCAGCCCTCGCGACTGCGGCAGGGAATCTGGACGATCCACTCCGAGCGCGAGGCGGGCGCGGTCGGCGCGCCCGAGGCTCACGTCTTCGGCATTCCCGGCGCGATTCCAGTTGTCGGCGATTGGAACGGCGACGGCCGCAGCGAAATCGGCTTGTTCTACAAGGGCGAGTGGTTCCTCGACCTCAACGGCAACGGCCAGTGGGACCCCGAGGACCTGTGGGCCAAACTCGGCGTGCAGGGAGACCGGCCGGTCGTCGGCGATTGGGACGGCGACGGCAAGGACGACATTGGCGTCTTCGGCCCCGAATGGGCCGGCGATCCGCGGCAGCTGGAGTCCGAGCCCGGCCTGCCCGACTCGGCCAATGCCCGCGCGCCCCAGCCCGGCGAGTCCATTCGGCCAAAGAACCCGCCTCCCAATCCCGAGCAGGCAACCGAGGGCGAACGGCTGATGCGGCTGACGGCCAAGGGCCGCGAGCGGGCCGACCTGATCGACCACGTCTTCCAGTTCGGCGGGGCGAGCGACGTGCCCATCGCCGGCGACTGGAACGGCGACGGCATCCGCTCGGTGGGCATCTACCGCAACGGCAAGTGGCACTTTGACATGGACGGCGACGGCCGCTGGTCCGACGGCGACCAGGTCGCGAAATTCGGCCAGGAGGGGGACATCCCCGTCGTGGGCGATTTCAACGGCGACGGCATCGAAGAAATCGGCATCTACCGTGCCGGCCGCTGGATCATCGACACCAACGGCAACCGCCAGATCGACGCGGCCGACCGCGAAATCGACCTGGGCACTGCCGCCGACAAGCCGGTCGTGGGCGACTGGAACGGCGACGGCACGGACGAGCCGGGGCTGTATCGCGACCAGGCGGCATAGTTTCGCCCGGCCAGGAAGTCACTCCGGGATGACCCGCCGCAACACTATCTGCGGGTTCGTGCTCGATTTGTCATCTAGCAATTGCTCGACTTTCCAGACGAGCTTGCCATCGAGCTGCGCTTCCAGACCGCCAGAAGTAGCTCGGGCAAACGCGTATTGCCATCTAGGCGGGCGATCGCGTTCCGCGACCGCTTCCAGGAGCAACATCACTTCCGGATCGGTCCCCTGGACGAAGGCAAACATGGCGCCGTCGCGGAGCTCAGGGTGTGTTGATTCGGCGGCCTTCATGTCGTAGCGGTATAGTTGTTGCGGCAGGAGGCGCAATTCTTCGCGGCGGGACTCACTGGACTTCCACCCCGTCAGGGTCGCGCTGAACCGCCGCACCAGTCCCTTCATCTGGCGAAGGCGAGCGACAGGCGATTCGGCCGGTGTCGGGGCGTCCGTCACGTCCTGAAATTGGAGCCCCGCAGCGCTCGGGGACCACACGAGTTCGTTGCCCTCGTAGGCCAAGAGGCCAGCAGTGCGCGAGAGCGAGACAAACTCGTGGCAAAGCTGGCCGAGTGCAAACACGCTCGCAGCCGCAGCCGGCCTGCCGTCGTGGACCCAGAGCACGAGGATCGCATTGGCTTGCCCACCCCGAGTGGGATTGCGCCAGCGGATGGCGACTTGAGGATCGAGCGGCCTCTGAGCATCGGAAGCCGGCAGTAATCGATACCGCTCGACGCAAGCGTCGATGACGATCTGGACCCTATTATCTCGCTCGGTTTCCGGAGCACCCGGCTCGTCTCCGGATGAAATGCGAAGAGCAAGACACACAGTCGCGGCAAATGCGACCGAAATCATGCTGGTGGAGCGAAGCTTCATTGGACACTCCAAAGACGGCGCGCGGGGAGCAAGAAGCGCTCAATATAAGACTGGATGTCTTAAAACTCTAGTCTGGCCAGCCGCCTCTCCAAGAAACTAGAGACCGCTGCCGCCGCGGCGATGTTCGGCAAAAAGGGCGACATACCCGTCGCCGGCGACTGGAACGGCGCACCGTGTGTGGGTAGCCTCTTTGCCCCCTGCGCAGTAGAGTATTGGAAGGGACAAGGAAACGTGCGATGAGTCACATCGAGGCTGTTTTTCGACAGGGAGTATTCGTGCCTTTGGAGGCGGTGGATTTGAGGGAGGAGCAACGGATTCGTCTGAGCATCGAACCCAGCGATGCCAGCAACTGTTGGCACTGGCTGCGCAGCCTGCACGAACTTCACGAGTCAGTTGTTGCGCGTCGGGGTGTGCTGCCTGACAGCACTGCGGAAATCGCTGCGGACCGCCAGCGATGAGCGACACCGTCGTCGATAGCAGCGTCGTAGCTAAATGGATTCTGCCAGAGGCGGACTCCGCCCAAGCGCAGCAGTTGATTACAGACATCGCTGCAGTCGGTGAAAAACTCATCGTATTCGATCTTGTCTTTCCGGAGGTGGCCAACGCGATCTGGAAGCGACACCGGCAGGGGCAGATTACGCTCAGTGAAGCGGAGAGCTTCATCGCGGCCCTCAATGGTGCGCCCGTCCACGTGCGTGCAGCGTCCGGACTGCTTGATCCGGCGTTCCAGATTGCGGCGCGCTATGACCGCGCCATTTACGATGCCCTGTTTGTGGCCCTCGCGCAAGATCTGAGCTTGCCCGGAGTGACCGCGGACGAGCCGCTCTACAATGTTGTCCGCGCAGATTTTCCGCAGATCAGGCTGCTGCGCAATTGGCCATAAGCGGCCCGATTTGCCGCTTGATCGCGCGTTGATTCGACTTCACGCATGGTGAGTCTCATCATTGATATCGCCGACGAGCAGTCCATTCATGCAATCGACCACGCGCGCTTAAAGCGGGCGGTGCGCTCGGTGCTGGAAGCCGCAGGCATCCGCGCGGCCGAGATCAGCATTGCCATCGTCGATGACGCCCGGATGCACGCGCTCAACCGGCAGTATCTGGCGCACGACTATCCGACCGACGTGCTTAGTTTCGTCTGGGACCGCGACGAATCAGTCTTCAGCCTCGATGGCGAGATCATCGTCAGTGCCGACTACGCCGCCCGAGAAGCCACGCGCTACGAGTGGACGACCGACGACGAGCTATTGCTCTACGTGATTCACGGCAGCCTGCACCTGGTCGGCCACGACGACAAAACGCCGGAGGGCCAGGCGGCGATGCGTGCGGCTGAGGCGAAACACCTGGCCCAATTTGGCCTGACGCATCGCTACGACGACCGATAATCCTAAAATTCCACGGCCATCCCGTCGTAGGCGAGTTCCGTGGCCGGGAAGATCGCGCGGGCCGCGGCCAGGCCGACGGGGTCGTCGCTGGCATCGAGCGGATTGAAGTGGATGAGCACCAGCCGCTTCACCACGGCGGCGGCGGCAGCACGGGCGACAGGAGTGGTCGAGCTATGGCCCGTTTTTTCGGCCCACTCTTCCTGCCCGTCGCGGAAATTGCACTCATGGATCAGGAGATCGACGCCGCGGATGTGCGGCAAATAGGGCGATCGTTCGCCCGTGGAGGTCGTGTCCGTCACGAAGGCCAGACTGCGATCCTGCCAATCGAACCGATAGCCGATCGATCCGCCCGGATGAGCGAGCGGAAAGTGCGTTACCCGAGCGCCGCAGTCCAGCCGCAGCCCCTGCTCAAGTGGCCGCGAGACGAACGGCGGCGGAACAGGGAAAATCTCGGTGGCGAAGAGATGCTGCTCGATTGCGTGCAGCTTGGCCGCGTCGCCGTGCACCGTGACCCGCTCGACGTTCATCTCGTACAAGGCATCGAGCAGCACCGTGAGGCCGAACGTGTGATCCAAGTGGGCATGCGACAGGAAGATGTCGAGCCAGCTCGTCTGCAAGTGGTGGCGAATTCGAAACAGGCCCGTCCCCGCGTCGAGCACGATCCCCGCTTCCGGCAGCATTAGGCAGGTGGTCTGCCGCTGCTCGTTGGGATGGTAGCCGGCGGTGCCGAGGAAGAGGAGCTTCATGGGGGCCTGGTGTGTTACCGGCCATCATAATTGACGGAGTGTGTTGGGTGGCAAGACGGAGGGACAGAGGGAATGAGAGACGTAGAGACAGAGAGATCGTCGCTGAGCAGTGGTCTCTCTGTCTCTCCGTCTCTCTGTCCCTCCGTCCCTCGCTTTGGCCTGCCTCACTCTCCCTGCTCCACTGGCGGCGCAAACCCCCGCCGCACCGTGTGCTCGGTGATCGTCCGCGGCACCACGAATTGCAGCAAATAGTCGCGTCCCCCCGCCTTGCTGCCAATGCCCGACATCTTAAAGCCGCCGAAAGGCTGGCGATTCACCAGGGCGCCGGTGATGGCCCGGTTGAGATAGAGGTTGCCCACGAGCAACTCCCGCCGGGCCCGGTCGAGGCTGGCCGGGCTGCGGCTGAAGATGCCGCCGGTGAGGGCATAGTCCGTGCCGCTAGCGATCCTGAGGGCCTCGGTCAGATCGGCGGCCCGAATCACGGCGAGCACGGGGCCGAAAATCTCCTCCTGGGCCAGGCGGGCGGTCGGCGGCACGTCGGCAAAGATGTGCGGGCCGACGAACCAGCCGTGCTCCGAGTAAGGAGCCGCATCGACGCCGAGCACCAGCCGCCCTTCGCTGCGACCGATGTCGATATACCGCTTGATGCGGCGATACGACTCCTCGTCGATCACCGGCCCGATGCTGGTTGCGGGATCCTCGGCCCGTCCAATTTTGAGGCTCTTGGTCGCCTCGATCAGCCGCTCGAGAAACGGATCGTAAACATCGGCCAAGACAATTGCCCGGCTGCATGCCGAGCACTTTTGACCCTGATAGCCGAAAGCGCTTTTGGCCACGCCAACGACGGCTTCATCGAGATCGGCGTCGGCATCGATGATGATCGCGTTTTTGCCACCCATTTCGGCGATGACGCGCTTCACGTGCGGGATTCCACTCTTGGACACGTTGGCTGCGGTGGCATTGATCGATAGCCCGACGGTTCGGGAGCCTGTGAAGGCAATCAGGGCCACGTCGGGATGTTCGACTAGGGCGGCTCCCGCTTCTTCGCCGCGCCCGGGCAGGTAATTCAGCACACCCGGCGGCAGGTCAAGCTCGCGGAAGATGTCCATTAACAGGGCCGCAACGACCGACGACTGCTCGGCCGGCTTCATGACCACCGTGTTTCCGGTGGCCAGGGCCGCGGCGGTCATGCCGGTCAGAATCGCCAACGGAAAATTCCACGGAGCGATCACGCCGACGACGCCCCGCGGCAGGTAGTCAAAGCGGTTCTCCTCGCCGGGCACATCGACCCCCTGCTCACTCTGCAAGCGGACCGCCTCCGCCGCGTAAAACTCGCAAAAGTCGATCGCCTCATCGACGTCGGCGGTCGCCTCGCGCCATCCCTTGCCGCACTCGAACACCTCCCAAGCCGCCAATTCAAACAGCCGGCCGCGCATCGCGTCGGCGGCTTGCTGGAGGAACGCGGCCCGCCGCTCGACGGGCAGTCCAGCCCAGCCTGGCAGGGCCGACTTCGCCGCGGCGACGGCCTGGCGGGCGTGGTCGCGCGTGGCCACGGCAAACGTGCCGACCAGGCGGTCCTTCTGCGACGGATCGTGCGACGCCAGCCTATCGGGCGCATCGATCGTCTGCCCGCCGATCACCAGCGGACAGTACCGGCCGAGTCTCTGGCGCACCATTTCGAGTGCTTCATGCATCGCGCGGCGCTGGTCGGCGCGGGCAAAATCAATCGGCGGCTGGTTGGTGAATTGATTCGTGGTCATTGGCGCATCCGTTTCTGTAGGGCACGCCCGCTGTGGCGTGCCGCGATCATCTGGTTTCGCGTCGTCGACCGGAACGCCACGGAGGGCGTTCCCTACAGGGCTATTGGATAGGTGGGCCTGCTCCGCCGGGTCGGCCAACAGCTCGTCCGGCGGACGTTGCTCCATCACGCCGGCCCGCAGGAACGAATCGTTCGAGGTGTTTTCGAGCAGCCGGCGAACGAGATAGGCCATGCCGGGGATCAAGTCGCCGTAGGGCATGTAGATCCGCAGGCGATGGCCCCGATCGACGAGCGCTTGCTTCTGCGAATCGGCCATGCCGTAGAGCATTTGCAGCTCCAGGGCCGCTGGCGGCAGCTCCAGGACGCTGGCCGTGGCCAGGCCGTGGGCGAGCGAGCGGACGTTGTGCGAACCGAGCGCGGGCCGCAGGTGCTGGGTGTTTTTCAGGACGAACCGCGTGCAGGCCTCGAAGTTCGCGTCGCTTTGCCACTTCTTCTGGAACACCGGGATCGGCCAGCCATTGGCCTTGCCCTTGATCGTTTCGTAGTCCCAGTAGGCCCCCTTCACCAGCCGCACCCAGACCGGCGTACCGCGGCGAGCGGACCAATCGCGGAGAGCGACAAGGTCGGCCGCCGAATCGCGGAGGTAACACTGGATGACGATCCCCACGTCGGTCCAGTCGCGAAATTCGCTCTCGTCCAGGATCGCCTTGAAGATGTGCAGCGTCAGGGCCTTTTTTTCGTACGACTCCATATCGACGTTGATGAACGCCCTCAGGCGGCGGGCGGCCCGGAAGAGCTCGCCCAGGCGGCCGCCGACCCGGGCCAGCGTTCCCGCCGGGTCAATCGGATCGAACTGGCTGTCGAGTGCCGAGAGCTTGATCGACAGGTTGACGCGGGGAATCGGCCCGCGGTCGTCGGTGTCGATGAGCGGGTCGTCGGGCCACGAATCAACGGCAGGTGCAATCGCTTCGAGCAGGTCCATGTAGGCCCGAAAGTAACGCTCGGCCTCGCGGTCGCTGATGACCGCCTCGCCCAGGATGTCGAGCGTGAAGGCCCGCCGCAGGTCGCGCTCGCGCTTGGCGGCCGACAGCACTTGCCGCGTGTTTTCGCCGGCGATGAAGCGTTTGGCAAAATCGGTCGCCGAAATCCGGGCGGCTCGCGCGACGGCGGCCCGTGTGAGCGGCATGCGCTGCGCCACGCCGAGCGCGACGCGCGCCGCCGAGGGAAGGCGATCGCGGACCGTGTCGAGGTACTCGTGCAGATGGCCCGTCACCGCGTCGGCCGAGCGGAGCATGGGGAGCACATCGACAAAGCGAAAGAGCTGGACTTTGAGGTCCTCGTCCTTCATCGACCAGGCCATGAGCCGGTCGTCCCACCAGCGGCGGTGCCAGATTTGGGGTTTGGCGTCGCCCAAGTTGGCAAACAGCTCGCGCCCGATCGACTGCGTGAGGGCTTCGATTGCCGTCCGCTGGGCCGGCGTGATGTCGGGGGTCAGGTCACCATGTACCGAATCGCCGGCAACCGATTGAGCGATGTTTTCGGGCGTCACGGGCAACAAGTAGAATAGAATGAGATTGGACCAGCAAAATTTGAGAGAATTATAGCGGCCCCGCCCACCACGGAATTCGCGAACTGCCAGAAGGACGCCCGCCATGCCGTCGCCGTTTCCGGGAATGGATCCGTATTTGGAACATCCCAACGTCTTTCCGAATCTGCACGACCGGCTGATTCTCTACCTGGAGGAAGAGATTCAACAGTTGCTTCCAGAACCCTACTTCGCCAAGAGTGGTCAACGAATCTGGCTGGAATTCGTAAAGGGATCGCGAATCCCGGATGTAAGCGTACTCAGAAAGGATCGTCCCTCGGGTCGCCCGAGGCAGGAGGATGGCGGAACCGCCGTTGCCGAGCTACCCGTCAAAGTCACCGCGCCTTATGTTCCCTGGGATGAGTTTCATGAGTCGTTTCTGGAGATTTATTCCAAGGAGGAAGGGGAACCGCGCCTGGTAACTGCCATTGAGGTTCTCAGTCCGATCAACAAGTCGCCCGGGGAGCAGGCGCGGGGGGCATATTGCAAGAAGCAGGGCGAGTTGCTGGGTTCCAAGGTGCACCTGCTTGAATTCGATTTACTTCGGGCAGGCCCTCATACGACCGCCGTTCCGGAAAAAGAGTTTCTCGAACGGTTCGGTCCGGTCGAGTATCACATTTGTGCGCATTACTTCGACCAGCCCGATGACTTCTTCATCTATCCGATTCAGCTTCCCGACAAGCTGCCCAAGGTAATCATCCCTTTGTTGCCAGGCGATCAGGCCGTCGAGATCGAGTTGCAGCCCTTGTTCGACCGGTGCTACGATCGCGGACCTTATCGGCGGGAGATCAATTATGCGAAGGACCCGCCGCCGCCGCCGCTTTCACCTGAGCGGCTGGCGTGGTTGAAGAGCGTACTGGCGAAGAACTCCGCTGCCAATTTTGACTCGACGGGCAACGCGAAATGACTACGCCCCAAACCACTTCTTGAGCTGGTGGATCGTCGTGGCGCGGCCGGCGCGGCCGATGCTGGTGGTCAGCGGGATGTTTTTGGGGCAAACGGCGACGCAGTTCTGGGCGTTGCCGCAGACCTGGATGCCCCCTTCGGCCATCAGGGCATCGAGCCGGGGGCCGGCACTCGTCGC
The DNA here is from genome assembly GCA_022614795.1 of Planctomycetaceae bacterium. Lineage (GTDB taxonomy): Bacteria > Planctomycetota > Planctomycetia > Pirellulales > Pirellulaceae > CAYLLN01. Next base: position 24,135 of record JAKEHX010000471.1, read on the forward strand.
GCCGGTGGGATGGCTGTTGAAGAGCATCGCCTGGCTGATGGCGTGAGCGCCGACGAAACTGCGGTCAAACTCATTATTGGCTCGTGCCTCAAAATCGGCAGCCGATTCGCCCTCCAGCCGCTCAACCTCGACCTTCAGATACTGTGGGCAGGCATCGAGGCAGCAGCCGCAGCTCATGCACTCGCTGAGCGGGTAGCTTTGTTCCTGGGTTGCGGGCGAAACGCGCGGGCCGGGGCCGACGTCGTAGTAGCCATCGACCGGAACCCAGGCCTTGACTTTGGTCAGCGCCCGGAAGAGGCGCGCACGATCGACGACGAGGTCGCGGACGACCGGGAATTTGGCCATCGGCGCCAGTTCGATCTCGCCGGGGCGGTCTTCGAGCAGGCGATCGACCAGGGCCGAGCACGACTGGCGGACCTGGCCGTTGATGACCATCGTGCACGCGCCGCACACTTCTTCCAGGCAGTTGCAGTCCCAGGCGACCGGGGCGACGTGCTTGCCGTCGGCAGTGATCGCCTTGGCGGCGATCCGCTGGAGGACGCTGATCACGTTCATCTCCGGCTCGTACTCGACGCGGTGCCGTTCCCAATAGCTGGGTTGGCCGGGGCCGTCCTGGCGGAGGATGCGGACCTCAAAGGAGCGCGCGCTGTGGGAAGCGTTTGGGTTGTGATGCGAGTCGGCCATACCTGATTTCAGATTTCAGATTTCGGATTTCAGATTGCAGATGAAGTCTGTCCTCGCTGACGCTTCGGGTTAGTGTGCCCCAGCGAGTTTGGCGGGGGCGGTGCTGCCGTTGCCGTTCTGGGCGGTTTCACGGGCGGCGGAGCGCTGGTTCCAGACCTTCTCGATATCGTCGGCGCCAACCAGCCCGTAGAGCCGCGGGCGAGGTGGAATGAGCGAAGTATCGACCTCTTCGTAGGTGATTTCGACTTCGTCGCCGGTCCACTGGGCCACGGTCGATTTGAGCCACTTGGCGTTGTTGGCCTCGAAGCGGTCGCACCAGGCCTCGGCCTGACGGCGGCGCTCGGCGGGCTCGGTCGCGGTCAGCGAACCGAAGGCGAAATCGGGCTTGAAATGGGCCCCGCGGCATTCGTCGCGCTGGAGGGCCCCCTTCAGGATCGTCAGGGCCAGCGGGAACATGTCGAGCAGCGCCTTCGTAAAGACGACATTTTGATTGGTCCAGGTACCGGTGTCGGAGAGTGAGCACTTTTTTGCTCGGGCGTAAAGGTCGCTCACTTTGCCAAGCGCCTCCTGGAGCTGATCGTTGCGGCGGACGACGGTGGCGACCTTGGTCATCACGTCCCCGAGTTCCTGGTGGATCAGGTAGGGGTTTTCGCCGCCGCCCGAGCGTTTCAATAAGGCATCGTGCCGCGACTGGTGCTGCTTGCGCGACCGCTCAAAGAGCGACGACGGCAGCTCCGCGGCCGCCTGTTTGGCCCCCTTGAGCAAATTCTCGAGGCCTGGCGCGACGATCAGCCCGCTGAAGATGCACGACAGGAGCGAATTGGCCCCCAGCCGGTTGGCCCCGTGATATTGATAATCGCACTCGCCAATGGCGTAGAGGTTCGGAACGTTGGTGATGTGGTTCTTCGGCGAGCCGACGACCAGGCCCCCCGTGCTGCTCCGCTCGTAATCGACCCACAGGCCGCCCATCGAGTAATGGACGGCGGGGAAGATCTTCATCGGCGTGGTCCGTGGATCGACCCCCTGGAACTTCTCGTAGATGCCGAGAATGCCGCCGAGCTTGCGGTCGAGCTCCTGCCTGGGGATGTGCGTGAGATCGAGATAAACGCACTGCCGGTCCTTCTCGACCGACAGCCCCTCGTTGACGCAGATATCAAAGATCTCGCGGGTCGCGATGTCGCGCGGCACGAGGTTCTTGTACTTCGGATAGCGATCCTCGAGGAAGTAGAATCGCTCGCCTTCAGGAATTGTCACCGCTTCCCGTGGGTCCTGCGGTGTGCGCGGCACCCACACGCGGCCCCCCTCGCCGCGGGCCGATTCGCTCATCAGGCGGAGCTTGTCGGCTCCGGGAATGGCCGTCGGATGGACCTGAATGAACTCGCCATTGCTGTATTTTCCGCCCGACTGGAAGCAGCGGCTGGCGGCGCTGCCCGTGCAGGCCATCGACATGGTCGAGCGGCCATAGATGAGGCCCGGCCCGCCGCTGCCGACAACCACCGCGTCGGCCGGGAACGAGCGGATTTCCATCGACACCAGGTCCTGCGCGACCGCTCCGCGGCAGATGCCGTTGTCGTCGAGGATGGGCCCTAGAAAATCCCAGTATTCGTACTTCTTCACCTTGCCGGCTGCTTCCCAGCGGCGGACTTGCTCGTCGAGTGCGTACAAGAGTTGCTGGCCGGTCGTCGCACCGGCAAAGGCGGTGCGCTTGAAGAGGGTGCCGCCAAAGCGGCGGCGGTCGAGCATTCCCTCGGGCGTGCGGTTGAATGTGACCCCCAAACGGTCCATCAAATCGATGATTTTCGGCCCCCAATACGCCATTTCCTTGACCGGCGGCTGGTGCTGGAGGAAATCGCCGCCATAGACCGTGTCATCGAAGTGGAGCCACTCGTCGTCCCCCTGCTGGCGCGTGAGATCGTTGACGCTGTTGATGCCGCCTTGTGCGCAGACGCTGTGCGAACGCTTGACGGGGACGAGACTCATCAGATCGACGTCGATCCCCAGTTCGGCCAGTTTCATTGTCGCCGCCAGGCCGGCCAGTCCGCCGCCGACGATCAGAACGCGTTTGGTTGCCATGAGGAAGGGCTAGGGGCTAGGGCTGGGGGCTAGGGAGGGCAGGTCGGAGGTCGGAGGTCGGGAGTCAGGACGTCGATATTGAACCGCACATTTCGCCACGCCGCTTGCGGCGTGTGTGGCGCAGCCAGAGAGGGTTCAGGGTTCAAAGTTCAAGTACGTGGGCGCTTGTGCGGTTTCGGAGGCCTTGGCGGCGGGTGGGTGATAGCGTTTGTGCTCGTCGGGCAGGATGTCGCCGATCTTGACGCGCTCGTCGTACATTTCGTTCTCGCGCTCGTAAGCTGTTTCGACATCGACGGTGTAGGCGAATCCGCCCAGCGCGCCGAGGCCGACCGCGCTCAAGGCCAGGCCAAAGACCAGGCAGGCGGTGGTCGCCCAGCGCTGGGCTTGCGGCGTAACCCAAATGCCCCACGTGATGCCAAACGTCCAAATGCCGTTGGCCAGATGGAACACGCACGACAGGACGCCGACAACGTAGAAGATCTGATACGGCAGCGACGAGAGGGCCCGCGCGGCGGTCGAGGCGGCGTTATACGGCCAGAATTGAGCACCGCCGATCTTCCTCGCGGCAATTAGCCACGAATCGAAGTGGAACCAGCCGTGCATGTGAAAGACGTGGACCATGATGAAGACGAAGGCGATCATGCCGGTCGCCCGCTGGAGTGTATAGCGGTAGTTGCTGCCGTACTTGTACGTGCCGCTGTTGGGGAGTGAGCCGCGGATGATCAAGACGCCGATGATGGCGTGGAACAGGATCGGGATGAAGATGAAGAGCCATTCGATCGCCACGAGCATCGGCAGCCCGTGAATCTGATAGACGAGCTTCTGGAACATGACCGAGCCTTGCAGGACGCTGGCGTTGGTCAGCAGGTGGATGACCATGTACGCCCCAACCGGAATCAGGCCGGAGAGCGAATGCAAGCGGCGGATGAGGAACTCGTTCCGGGCCAAGAACGATGAAGCGGGCGCATCACCAACGGCGGATTTCACGGCTTGACTTTCTGACCGAAGGGCTTGTCAGCCTTTAGTTTAGAGCGAACCGGGCGGGCTGGGGACGGGGCTACTCTCCCGGCGAAGTCAGTATAGGGAGGGAGCAAAAGCTGGCAACGGGTGAGTGCGCAATGCAATTCGCCAATCATTTACCTCGGCTTCATTTTCATCGCCGCACTCATTGCCTCGTTATAGGCGTGCGGCATTCCCCAGACGGGAATTGGCTAATGGTGACGAGCCTTTCGTGCCTGACGCTAGAGGTGTACTACCGATATCTGCCGCTGTATCGGGTGGAGAGTGAGTTAGGTGAATAGTAAGTGGTAGCGCACGACCGACCGCTCACTACTCACCACTCACTCCTCTGTCCCTCCGTTTGCATCCCAGACTCCGCTCGTCTATCTTGACGGCGTCTTGGGGGTCCTCGGGATGGGATTATTCGATCGATTGGCGGCCCTGTTCTTTAAGAACAGCCGCGACGAGTCCCTTTTGCAGCAAGGCCTCGCCCACGCCAAGGCCAAGCGTCCGCAGCAGGCGCTGGCAATCTACACCCGGCTGCTCGACTCCCCCTCCACCAACTCCACCACCCGGGCCCGTGCGCTCTTCAATCGCGCGCTGGCTTACTCGTCGCTCGACAAGGATCAGCAAGCGCTGGCCGACCTGGAGCAGGTGCTGGCGCTGCCGGACGTGCCGGAGAACGTACAGGCCGCGACGCACGCTCAGTTGGCCCGCGTCCGGCGACGTCAGGTCAACCCGTAGGTTTGCTTTCTCGATACCGGCCAGTGCCGCAATGCCTTCCGATCCGCAGATCGACCAGGTCGTCAGAACCGTACGCCGATCCGAGCACGTCAGAGTTTGCGGCCGAAGAATCAAACGCCTACGACTTCGATATTAAGAGGCTGTTTCAAAACAGGTAGCTGAAGTCGTAAGACTTCAGGAAATCTCGCCTGAACTCTCACGAGTTCAGCTACGCAGCTACCTTTTGAAACAGCTTCTAAAGCTGGGTTCTTCGTTCGAGGCGTCAGGAATCGTCGAACAGGCGCCGCTGGCGCAAGCCGCCTTCATTCGGCAGCTCTATGTGGCGTGGCAAGATGCCGCCCTCATCCACTCCGCCCAGCTTGTTGATTCTGGTGCAAATTATCGGAATGCAGTAATCCATCAATTGATCCACGACTTGTCCGGTGCCAAACCGTAGCACCTCCCATCCGAGCATTTTCAGGGCGTTGTCGCGGCGGTTGTCCTGGGCTGCCTTTTCCCGATTTGCATGCCAAGTGTCGCCGTCAGTTTCGACATCGATCTTGCCTGTTGCGCAGTAAATGGCGAAATCAAGAGCGGCAAAGTCAGCATCAGGAGCAACGAACTCTCGGCGTTCAGCCGAGATCTTCAATCGTTTGAATGCAGACCACAGCCGATCTTCTAGAGGGCTCTCGTCATAGAGGTCGTTGATTTCTTCCGCACGATTGAACTTCTCCCATGTCGTGGGAATAAACACAATCTTGCGATAGCGACGACTGACAATCGGTGCGGCTAGCCGCTGGAGCGGAGCGAGCAGCAATTGGAAGTAGTGTTTGTGACTCTTCTCATTCCTCGGTTCATCGGGAAACAGCTGATAGCGGCGCACTTGTCGCACTTCTTGGACTTGAGCGTAGTACGCGACGCAGTGCGATTCGCGCTCAAATACTTTGGTTTGATAGAACGCCAACCAACGAGGTGGCCAGCTGTTGGCAAGCCATTTCTCGACCGCGTCACGGGGAATTCGGTACCAATGGTCGTCGCGCGCGATTGCAAAGTCGCGCAGGTGGTTCAGGATGCCGACGAGTACATCGCGACGGCCGGAAGCGGCGAATGGTACCACGGGTTGGCGCATAGATCGGAAAAGGCTGGCCAGTCCTCGACTGCCTGGATGCAGGACTTCACGACGGCAGTGTTGCGACCGAGCTGCGCATTGTCAACCTTGACGCGCAATACTCAAATTGGCGAGCGCGGCACCTGTCGATGCGCTCCGGTGCCAGGTTTGGTCCCGGCTAAGAGTGTTGTTTGCAATACTCATACATGGCCATCGCGGCGCTTGTCGCCACGTTATAGGCGTGCGGCATTCCCCAGACGGGAATCTCGGCGACCACATCAACGAGTCGCAATTCCTCGTCGGTCAGGCCGAGCCGTTCGTTGCCCAGGACGAGCGCCGTGCGGCGAGGGAAACGATAATCGTGCAGGCTCACTGAGTTAGTCGCCTGCTCGAGGCCCACGAGCGTGTAGCCGTCGGTCTTCAGCTCCTTGAGCACCGGCGGCAGCGTGCGGTGGACCTCGATCTGGACCTGGTCGGCCCCGTCGCGGGCGATGGTTTTGTCGATCTTGGGACTGCCGCAAGCAATGACCCGCGTGATCCCGCAGCAGCCGGCGGTGCGGACCATGTTCGACAAGTTGACATTGCTCCGCATCGGAGCACAGCAGAGGACGAGCTCCCGCGCGCGGTCGAGTACTCGTGGTGGTTTATGGCGAATATGAGTGCATTCAGTCATTAGTGTCGCCAGACAGAGAGACAGAGAGACGGAGAGAATGAGAGACAGAGTGAAGCTCATCCGTCTCTCCTTCGCTCCGTCTCTCCGTCTAGTAATTGGGCGTCGGCGGCCGGTAATCACCCACCTTGATCGTCCGGAACCAGGCGATTGTCTTGGCCAGCCCCTCCCGAAGCTGCGTCGTCGGTTCCCAGCCGAGCTTCGTCCGGGCCAGCGTAATGTCCGGCTGGCGGCGGACCGGGTCGTCGGCGGGGAGCGGCTCGTGGACGATCTTTGATTTGGCCCCGGTTAGCTCGATCACCAGCTCCGCCAGCTGCTTCATGGTGAATTCGTGCGGGTTGCCGAGGTTGCAAGGGCCGATGAAGTCATCCGGGGCGTTCATCATGCGGATCAGCCCCTCGATCAGATCGTCGCGGTAGCAAAACGAGCGGGATTGGAAGCCGTCGCCGTAGAGCGTGATGTCTTCGCCGCCGAGGGCCTGGCGGATGAAGTTCGAGACGACGCGGCCGTCGAACGGGTGCATTCGCGGGCCGTAAGTGTTGAAGATGCGGACGATGCGGATGTTGATCCGGTTCTGGCGGTGGTAGTCCATGAACAGGGCTTCGGCCGCCCGTTTGCCTTCGTCGTAACAGGCCCGCAAGCCAATCGGGTTGACGTTGCCGCGGTACGATTCGCGCTGCGGGTGCTCGGTCGGGTCGCCATAGACCTCGCTCGTAGAAGCCTGGAGCACCTTGGCCCGGCAGCGGCGGGCCATTCCCAGCACGTTGATCGCCCCCAGGACCGACGTCTTCATCGTCTTGATCGGGTTGAACTGGTAATGTCCGGGGGCGGCCGGGCAGGCGAGGTTGTAGATCTCATCCACTTCGAGCCAGACTGGCATCGTGATGTCGTGACGCACGAGGTCGAAATTGGGCCGGCCCAAGAGGTGGGCGACGTTCGTCTTCTGGCTGGTGAAGAAATTGTCGAGGCAGATTACATCGTGCCCGGCCTCCACGAGCCGCTCGCAGAGGTGCGAGCCCAAGAACCCCGCGCCGCCGGTGACGAGAATGCGTTTGAGCATCACAGTGGGGCAGGCTTCTAGCCTGCCAAGTGGCTGTCAGATGATTGGAACCCAAGTATAGGTTATCGCGGCTAGGACCGGATGGACATAAACTGAACGCAAAGCACCAGGCACCAAGCACCAAAACCCAAACAAATCCGAATGTCCGAAGCTCGAATGGTCGAAACTGCGGCGGCGATCGGTTTGGGATATTCGGAATTAGTGCTTGTTTGTGATTTGGTGCTTGTGATTTGGTGCTTCGTCCACCGCGGGTCGTTCCCATGCCTTCTCCGTCGAACTCACCCATTGCCGTGCAGGCCCGCTGGCTTCTTCCGATCGACCAGCCGCCGATCGAGCGAGGCATCGTCACGATTGCGGGGGGCAAGATCGTGGCGGTCGGCGAGAACCTCTCCGGCCGGCCGCCGCGCGATCTAGGCGAGGTGGCCCTGCTGCCGGGCCTGGTCAACGCGCATACGCACCTGGAATTCAGCCTGCTCGACAAGCCACTGGGCGAGCCGGGCCTGGCGTTTCCCAAGTGGATCGGGAAGGTCGTCGAGTATCGGCGGACGCAGGCCAAGGCCCTGATGGTCGAAACCGACGGCTTTCAGCGGTTTCGGCGGCGGGCGGCTGAGCGGGGGCTCACCGAACTCCAGTCCGCAGCGACGGTGGCCGTCGGCGAAATCGCCACTCCCGGCTGGCCGCGCGAGTGCTTCCCCGTCTCGGGCCTCTTTACAACGATTTTCCTCGAGCTGCTCGGCCTCGACGCGAGTCAGCAGGATTCGCTCCTGACAATGGCCAAGAGTTTCGTGGCCGACCTCCAGGACGTGGGGCGCAGGCTCCATCCCGGCATCAGCCCGCACGCGCCGTACACC
>JAKEHX010000050.1 GCA_022614795.1 Planctomycetaceae bacterium
AAAGACGCGCTGGCGATGGGGCTGATCGACGGCGTGCAGAGTCAAGACGCCACCTACGAGCAGCTCGTTGCCGCCACCACCAGCCGCACGCCGCTGGCTGCTGCCCGTTCACTCACACTTTCCTCCAACATTTCACGGAGCAAGACGATGCAAGCCGCCACACTGGCCGAACTCAAGGCCAACTTTCCCAATTCGACCGCCGACTGGCGAGAAAGCCAGCTCGAAGCGGGCGCCGACCTGTCCACTGCGGCGATCGCCTACGCGTCGTTCGTCGAGACCAACTCGAAGAAAACCACCGAAGCGCTGCAAAAGCAGGTGGACGAGCTGACGAAGGCCAACGCCGCGAAGCCCAAACCGGGCGCCGGCAACACACTGGGCCAGCAGCCGCTGAAGTCGGCGCCCGGCGCAAGCATCGAGCCCGACGAGCTCGCGCTGGAAAGCGGCGACGCCGTCGAAGACTTCAACGCCGCGGTCGCCAAGATCGTGGGCCAGAACGTGACGCTGCAAAAGCGTCAATCGGCCATTCGCCTCGTCGCCCGCCAGAAGCCCGAGCTCTACAAGAGCTACCTGTTGGCGCTGAATCCGAGCAAGCGCCAGCAGCGGCTGATCGAGGAGAAGCTCGAGCCTGCCGCCAAGTAGTTTGAGCCGCCTGTCGGCGGCAGAGAATCCCCGACCGTCCACACCGGCCCTGACCATTCCTGGGAGTCCTAAAATGTCCGTTCTCGTTGCCCGCTCGCCCCGCACGTTCCCGAGCAACAGCGCGCTGGCCGCCGGTCTGCGCGTCAAGCTCTCCGCCGGCTTCTTGGTCGCGGCCGTCGCCGCCGACGACGAGCTGGGCGTGCTCGACCAGACCGTGCTGGCCGCCGACACGGTGGCCGCCGTGCGCCTGCCCGCGCCCAACGAAAGCCTCCGCGTGATGGCCAGCGCCGCGATCGCGCAATACGCCGACGTGTACCGGGCCGCGGCGGGCAAGATCAGCGCGACGCCCAACGGCGAGCGGTGGGGCATCGCGCTGGAGGCCGCCAGCGGCGACGGCTCCTTGATCGAGGTCCTCCGGCTGCCGGCCGATGCCCAGGTAAATCTGGTCGAGGCTCACACGGCCGACGATGCGCTCACCGCGGCCGAAATGTACGGCTCGATCCACACCTCGGTCGGGGCGGGGGGCACGATCACGCTCACCCTGCCCGCGGCGGTCGTGGGCATGCACGCGAAATTCCGCGTGGGCGCCGCCCAGGAATTGCGGATCGATCCCAACGGCGCGGAAGTCATTTCGCTCCCCTCGTCCGGCGTGCCGGGCGCGGCGGGCAAATACCTCACGGCCAACGCCGACGGCGAGACCGTCGAGCTGGTCTGCACCAAGGCCGGCCAGTGGTCGGTGTACGGCTTCACCGGCACGTGGACCGCGGAGTTGTAATCCGCTTTTTTCTTCCCCTATGACCCACTGCGGCCAGCGGGCCGCAACTTTCCCGGAGACCTGCCCCGATGTCTGCCCCTTCTACGGCGATCACTCGCCTGGACCTGTCGTTCGCTTACGGCGAGTTCGACCTGCTGGCCAACCTGGCCAAGTTCATTGGCCTCCGCGTGCTGCCGGTGGTCGGCGTGGCGCAGGAGGCCGCCGACTTCGCCAAGGTGAAGATCGCGTCCTACCTGAGCAAGGTTGAAGAGACCAAGCGGGCCCCGAAAGCGAACTACTCGCGCGATTATTACGAGTGGACGAAGGACAGCTACGCGCTCGAGGAGCACGGCGTGGAAGAAGTCGTCGATGACGCCACGGTGGAGCGGTATGGCGACGTGGTGCGGGCCGAGCAGATTTGCACCATGCGGGCGATCAACCGCATCTTGCAGCGGCTGGAATTCGACATCGCGGCCGCCGTCTTCAATACGACGACCTGGACCGGCGCTGCCCTGACGACGGCGGTGGCCACGCCCTGGACCACCAAGGCCACGGCCGATCCGGTCGCCGACATCGACGCCGCCCATGACAAGGTGAGCGCCGGTTGCGGCGAGGACGCCAACACGCTGGTGCTCAGCAAAAAAGCGTTTCGGGCGATGGTCCGCACCGATCGCGTCGAGGGGCTGCTGAAATTCGACGCCTCCGGCCTGCTGCTCGCCACGCAAGACGGCCAGAACCTGAATGCGGTGCCCGAGGCGGCCAGCGGGCTGAAGCAACTGTTGCAGGTCGAGAACATTCTCGTTGGCCGCGGCTTCAAGAACACGGCGGACAAGGGCCTGGCGGCCAGCCTGTCGCGGATGTGGGATGAAACGATGTGCATGCTGGCCGTAATACGGGATGACGGCCTGGACGGCGACCTGGAAAACCCGATGCCCCAGGTGGGCCGGACGATTTTCTCGACCAAGAACGACGAGCCGCTCCCCGCCAGCGACGACGCGGGGTTGGGCTCGCTGATCTTCGACGAGTACCGCGAGGAGCAGGTCCGCGGCAGCGTGCTGCGGCCGAGGAACAAGCGGCAGGTGAAAATCCTGCACCCGCAGTGCGGGCATTTGCTCCAGGGGGTCACCGCATAGGCGGGCGGCCAGCCCGAAAGCGATGTCGCCCTTCGATGCGATGTTCCACCTGGCGGGGGCCCCGCTGCTCCGCCAGACCTTCAGCGTGCTCGTCACGCTTCAGCGGGCTGGCTCGGCTCCCACCACGAACGTGGCGGC
>JAKEHX010000472.1 GCA_022614795.1 Planctomycetaceae bacterium
AATCAACGACACGCCGCGGTTTTTTGCGGGCAGCCGGCCAGGCAGTTCTTGCACCGGCGATCGCGGCTTCGCTGCCCAAGCTCTCGACGTTGCTCGCGGCGACTGCGCCGGGGAGCGAGGAATACTGGCAGATGGTGCGGCGGCAATTCGCGTTTCGAGAGGACAAAGTTCCGATGAACGCGGCCAATCTCTGCCCTTCGCCGCGGACCGTCGCCGAGCAGGTGGCCGAGTTGACCCGCGACATCGACGTGGATTGCTCGTTCCAGAATCGAGCCAAGTTCGCCGGCCTGCTCGAGACATCCCGCCAGAAAGTCGCGGAGCATTTGGGCGTAACGGCCGACGAAATCGCGCTCGTACGCAATACCAGCGAGGCGAACAACACGATCAACAACGGTCTGCCCCTCAAGGCTGGCGACGAGGTGGTGCTGTGGGACCAGAATCATCCGACCAACAACGTCGCTTGGGACGTGCGCGCCGCCCGCTTCGGCCTGGCCGTCCGGCGGATCGCCACGCCCGCGGCACCGACGGACGCTGGCCAGCTGGTGCAGGCATTCACCGACGCGTTCACCCCGCGGACCCGCGTGCTGGCCCTCACGCATGTCTCCAACGTGAGCGGCCTGCGGCTGCCGATTGTCGAACTCGCCGAGGCCGCCCAGCGACGCGGCATTTGGGTCCACGTCGATGGCGCTCAGAGTTGGGGAGCACTCCAGGTTAACCTGCGCAAGCTGAACTGCGACTCCTACTCGGCCAGCGCCCATAAATGGTTTGTCGGCCCCAAGGAGGCGGGGCTGCTTTTCGTCCGCCAGGAGCGGATTGCCGAGGTCTGGCCCAACGTCGTCGCTCCCGGCTGGGGCAACCAGGTGCAGCCGGAGGTGAAGGGGGCGCGGAAATTCGAGTCGCTGGGACAACGCGACGACGCGGCGCTGGCGTCGATCGCCACCGCGGCCGATTTTCACTCCGCCATCGGCGCCAAAGAAGTCGAAGCCCGGCTGATCGAGCTGGCGACCGCGCTGAAAACAGGGCTCCGGGACGCAGGTATTGAGCTGGTCACGCCGCTCGATCCAAATCTCAGCGGCGGCGTCTGTGTCATCCGCGTGCCGGCGGCCAAGAGCAACGAAATCTATAGCAAGCTCTACGAGGAGCACGGAATTGCCGGGGCGACGACGGGCGGCTTGCGCCTCTGCCCGCACGTCTATAACACGCGCGAGCACGTGGACCGGGCCATCCGCGGCGTGAAGGCCCTGCTCATGGCCAGCAAATGAAAACGCAGCCGCCAGTGGCGAGCATTCATGGTAACTGTTTGCGACACAGAATGACCTCTGACGAGGAACTAACGCGGAACTCGGACAAAAGCACGTAGCCGATCTTGACAGCGCGATCCCGGGGCTCATCGAGTTTCGCCAGCTCGACTTCGGCCTCGGCAACACGGCCGCCGAGGATCAAGGCATGCACGATGCACGCCTGGCGGTCGTCCTTGTGCGTCGATCGTTTCGCGAAACGCAGGGCGAGGTCGGTCTCGCCGAGATAGCGATAGGCGTCTGACAGGATCGTCGCCATGAGCGAACGATTGCCGCGCGCGGTCGGCACCCCCGGCTCTTTTCCGTCGAAGAGGCGCTTGGCGGCGTCGAGGTGCTCGGCCGAGATCCGGGCTTCCTGGGCATTGCCGTACAAAACCGCGAGATCGCAGTGCGCGGCACAGGCAAAGGAATCCCAATTGGGGTTCCACGCCAATACGACGTCGCGAAAATGCCTGATCGCCGCCGCGTAGCCGTCGGCGTCGCCCAGCCGGCGAATCGTCTCGGCGGCATGCCGCACCGCCGAAGAGTGCCAATGGTGGTTATCGGGCGCGATGCGGAACCGCTCGATGCGATTCGTCAACCAACCGTCGCGCGCCTGAGCATAGGCGGGTCGGTCGGGCGCCGACCCCAACGCGATGACCGCCTCGTCCGCCGGATAGCCGAATGCCTTGCAGAGTTCTGGCAGTTCCGCGAGCAACCCTGCGAACACGCACGCGCGGACGAGCCGGTAACCGAGAGTCCCCGAGCCCCATTGCGGCGCGGGGCCGGCCGCCTCGATCGCCGCGCGGGCGCGGGGGAGCAGCCGCCCCATTTCCGCCGCGTCTTTGGCCCAACCGGCCAGTCCGCAGGCGTCCACTAACTGGTTCGCAGCCCGGCCCGGCCAGGCGCTGGACGTCAGTTCGGCTGCGACGTCGGCCCGGCCGGTCTGGATCGCCAGATCTAGGACGCGCTGGCGCATGCTTTCGCCTTGATAGTTCACGACCTCCGGTTGCGACAGCCAATTCAGTCCCCGCCGCACCTCGGGCTCGAGCCACTGATTCTCGGAGAGCCGCCCGCAAAGCTGGGCGGCTTCACGGGCGTGCGAATTCCAAGTGCCGGGCTGGAGAAGGTCGAATCGCTCCAAGCAGCGGCGGAGCGTCGCCCGAGCCGTGGGGTCGAGGCCGTAGGCGAACTCGACCTTGGCCAACAACATCGCGGCGATGACCCACCATTCCCCGCTGGGAATCGCTGCCACCTCGGCTCGCTGCCGCTCCAGCCAGTATTGAGTGTTCTCGCTCAAACTCATCGCAAGCTCTCGAATCTCGCCCGAGGCTGCCCGCCACAGGCAAATGACAATCCACCCGCCAGAGGCTCAGCTCATTTCCCTAGCGAGTCCCGCCAGCGGCGGAATTCCTGTTCGATTTCCTCGCGGGAGCAGCGCTCGCGGTACGCGACCCTCGCGCGGAAGCCGTATTCCTGGAGCACTTCGTACTTCGGCACGATGTATTGAAAGTCCCAGGCGGGGTTGGGAAAGGAGGGGGCTCCGCCGCTGGAAGGCGAGTGGGAAAAGCGGATCCCCTCGGTGCGGTCGAACATCAAGATGAAGACGTGCGTCGTGCCGATGTAGCCGTAATAGAAGGACTCGGTGTACTTGAGCGGCGAGAAGTTCTTGTAGAGCGTCTGCTGCGGGACGTCGAGGAATTTCAGCTCCAGCTTGTCGTCCGTGTGCAGCACGGTGCTTTGGTTGTTGTGCTCCTGCGTGCAGAGCTGCACCCAGCCCCGCGCGTCGCGGAAGTAGATGCCCTTATTCTCCGGGGCGTTCATGTAATTCGCCCAAAACAGCCCGATGTAGCCGTGCCGGAAGGCGTGCTGGTGCGGCCTAGCGCGAAATGTGAAATCGACGTAGTGGGGCGGCACGAGTTTGAACCGGCTCCAGCTTTCGAGGTGGTAATTTGGTGTCGGCGTCTGATGCAGCTCGGCCTCGTCGTCCGCAATCCTGCGATACTCCATCGGATGGTTTCGCGGCTCGAAAAAGACCGTCCGGTCGCCCGACAGGCTCAGCTGGTCCTTCTCGCCGTCGAAGATGTGCTCGAAGTTGAGGCCGGCGATGCCAAACAGCGACCGCTCGGGCATGGTCCGGTGAACGAGCTTGTGAATTCCGCTATAGCCCGCCCGGCGATCGTCGTACGCCTCGTTGTCGCCGATGACCGCCGACAGGTCCCCGATCTGAAATGTCTCGTGGGCCATGTTGGTCTCACTCCCAGGATTGGTCGTTATTGCCGTTCAATATACATCAGGCTATGTTGATCGGATGCGACGGCTGCTCTCCCTCTATGCAGTTGCGCTTCTATGCGCTGGTGGACCGCGCGCTTGGGCCGAGGCGCCCGACTCGCCGCTCTTCAGCCGGCATGTCGTCGCCGTCTTCAGCAAGTTGGGCTGCAACGCCGGCACCTGCCACGGAGCGGTGCAAGGGAAGGGGGGCCTGCGGCTGTCGCTGTTTGGTGCTCAGCCGCTTGCGGATCATGCGGCGCTGGTGCGCGAGCATGGCGGGAGGCGGATTGATCTGTTGGAGGTTGACCGCAGCCTGCTCTTGCTCAAGGCGACCGCGAAAGTACCACACGGCGGCGGCAAGCGGACCAGCGCCGGCAGCCTGGAGTACGACATTCTCCGTAACTGGATTGCTGCCACAGCGCCGGCTGACGACATCGAGAAGTCGCGGCTGACCAAACTCGAAGTGACGCCGCGCGAGCAGGAGGCAAAGAGCGGAGCGAGTTACCCGCTAAAAGTCCAGGCCACGTTCGCCGACGGCACTTCGGAGGACGTGACGCCGCTGGCGACTTTTTCGTCGCTCGACGCGGGCGTGGCCTCGGTCGACGCGGCCGGCCAGGTCGCCGCCCAGGGCGTCGGCGACGCGGCGATCATCGTCCGCTTCCGCGCCGAGCCGGTGATGTCGCAAGTGATCGTCGCGCGCGAGGGAAGCCCATCGGTCGCGGCGCCCGAGCCGCAGAACTTCATCGACGAGCACATCCTGGCGAAACTGCGGCGGCTGAACATTCCGCCGTCGGAACTGGCCGACGACGCGACCTTCCTGCGGCGCGCGCGGCTGGACGTCACCGGCCAACTGCCCACGCCGGATGAAGTCCGCAAATTCCTTGCCGACGCTGATCCGCAGAAGCGAACGAAGAAGATCGACCAGCTCTTGAGCGAGCCCGGTTATGCCGCGCTGTGGACGCTGAAGTTCTGCGACCTCTTGAACGCCAGCGATTTCGGCGTCTATGCCGACGGCCTGGCCGAGCACTTCGAGGCTCCGCGGTTTCAGGCCTGGATTCGCGCTCGCCTCGCGGAGAATACGCCCTATGACGAGCTTGCCGCCCGAATCCTCACCGCCACCAGCCGCGATGGCCGCAGCCTGGAGGACTGGGCGAAGGAAGTCGTCGCGCTCCAGGAGGGCTACACCTCGCCGCGGACGGACCTGGAAATCTACGCCCGCCGCCAGACGCTCGACGCGTATTGGCAGCGGAAGGAGGCGGTCGGCGTCCACGGCGCTCTGCAAATCGCCCATTCGTTCCTGGGCCTGCGGCTGGAATGTGCCCAGTGCCACCGCCATCCGCACGATGTCTGGCAGCAGGACGACCTCCTGAGCTTCGCCAATTTCTTCATGGGTGTGCGGACGGTCGGCTTTCAGGGTGAGAATGAGAAACGCTATCCCGAGGAGCACGCGCTGTTCAAGCAATACGAGGGCGAAGGCAAGAAGCTGACCGAGGAGGCGAAACAGCTCAAGGAAGGCAAGGGCAAGGAACTGGCCGAGAAGGCCAAGACCGCCCGGGACGAGGCCAATAGGCTGAAGAACGAAATCCGCCGCGATGAGGAGAAGCCCGAAACACAGGCAGCCGCGGCTGAGAAGCGCACGCAGCTTGCCTCCTTGGAGCAGACGATCGCGGAGCACGACGCGGTGCAGAAGGAGATTCGCGAGAAGGAGCAGCGGGGGCGGATGCTCTCGGACGACGTGCCCAAGCGCATCCTGCACGCTCAGATTCTGCACCGCCTGCGCGACGATAAGTCCAAGCGGCAGGCGAGCGTTACCAGCCCGCTCGGCACGCAATCGTCGGACAAGTTTCGATTGCTCGGCGAATCCCAGCCGCTCGAAATGGCCGAGGGCGAGGACCCGCGGCGCAAGGTGATCGAGTGGCTGCGGCGGCCGGACAATCCGCTGTTTGCCAGGGCGATCGTCAACCGCGTGTGGGCCCACTATTTCGGCCGCGGCATCGTCGATCCGCCCGATGACCTGTCGCCTTACAACCCGGCGACGCACCCGGAGATGCTCGACGAGCTGTGCCAGCGTTTCATCGACAACCGATATGACCTGCTGTGGCTGCACCGGACGATCCTGACCAGTCGCACCTATCAGCAGACGAGCATCGCATCGGCGGAGAGCGAGATGGACCGGGCGAACTACGCGTTTTTCTATCCGCGGCGGCTGCCCGCGGAGGTGCTGCTCGACGCGCTCGACCAGGCGACGCTCACGCGGGAAGACCTCGACATGCAGTACTATCACTGGCCGAAAGGAATGCGGACGGTCGAAGTGCCGTATCTGCCGCGGAACAATTTCATCGTCTTCATGCTGGAGCAATTCGGCCGGCCGCCGCGAAACTCGTCGGCACAGTGCGACTGCGCCCGGCAGGTGGACTCGTCGCTCTTGCAAGTGCTGAGCTTCGCCAATCATCCCCGCGTGCGGGAGAAGATCGCCGATCCGGGCGGCCGCGTCGCGCAGCTCATCAAAGAGAACCAGGATGCGCCAGAGCGGATTCGCGAGTTGTACCTGGCCACGCTGGGCCGCGTGCCCGATGACGCCGAACTCGCGGCCTGCCAGCAATATGTCGGCGAGGCCGCCTCGCCCGAAGAAGGGCTACGGGGGGTCTTGTGGAGCCTGCTGAATACGAAAGAGTTTGTGCTACAACATTAGTTTGGAGTGCGGGAACTCGTTCCCGCTTTTGGAATTTTGGACTGCGGGAACTCGTTGCCGCTTTGAGATGCATGAAATCCGGCCGGTAGACAATCCCAAATCTCCTAAAGCGCCGACAAGTCGCCGCACTCCAAATAGAGGAGGTCGCCATGAACCTCGGCTGCAATTCGTTCCGGCAACATCATCGCCGCGACTTCCTGCGGATCGGCGGAGCTTCGCTCTGCGGCGTGAGCCTGCTCGAAATGCTGCGCGCGCGGTCGCAGGCGGCTGGCGCAGCTGCACCGAAGGCCAAGCAGATGATCGTCTGCTGGATGGCGGGCGGGCCGCCGCACACCGACATGTTCGACATGAAGCCGGATTCGCCCAGCGACTATCGCGGCGAGTTCAAGCCGATCGCCAGCAAGCTGCCGGGCCTTGATGTTTGCGAGCTTTTGCCCAAGCTGGCCGAGTTGGCCGACAAGTACACGATCATTCGCTCGATCACGACGATGAACAACCCCGGCGACCACGCACGGGCGCCGATGTATTGGCTGACCGGCAACCCGCGCTTGCCCAGCGGCACGGCCGAGTATCCGATGTACGGCAGCGCCGCCGCGAAGTTCAAGCCGGGCCCGGCCGAGCTGCCGACATTTGCCGTGCTGGGCAAGATCGACCATCACATCAACAACTCGATCGCCGGCAGCTTCCTCGGCCCGGCGTTCAACCCGTTCATCTTCGACCCGAACGAGAAGAAGGACGACATCGCCAAGATGCTCTCGCCGCAGATGGAGCTGCCGGCGTTTACGAAGCAGGCCGACCTGCTCAAGGCTCTCGACAGCCGACTGCGGCGGCAAGATGGCGTCGATCCGTTGATCGCCGGCCTCGACGCCTATCAGCAGACCGCCTTCGACATGCTCCGCTCGCCGAAGCTCCGCGAAGCGGTCGATCTGTCGAAGGAAGACGAGAAGACGATCGCCCGATACAAGGACAAGCATCTCGACAAGTACCGCTATCCTTCGGGCGATCCGCTCCACTTTTTGATGGCCCGGCGGCTGATCGAGGCGGGCGTGCCGATCGTCCATTTCAGCCTCGGCTATTGGGATTGGCACGGCGAGAATTTTGTCGCCGTCCGCCAGCAGTTTCCGATGTTCGACTCGGGCCTATCCGCCCTGCTCACCGATCTCGAGGAGCGCGGCCTCTTGGACACGACAATCGTCCTGGCCCTCGGCGAAATGGGGCGCAAGCCCAAGTGCGGCACCGAGAAAAACGCCGGCCGCGACCACTGGGACTATGCCCAGTTCGTGCTGGCCGCGGGAGGCGGCTTCAAGCGGGGCTGCATCGTCGGCGCGACCGACAAGCTCGGCGAGCAGGTGACCGACAACTTCTACAAGGTCGAAAGCTTTGGCCGCACGCTCTATCACCTGCTGGGTATCGATCCCGACACGCAGGTGCAAACCTTGAGCAGCCGGCCGATCAAGCTGATTGCCGAAGACGCGCCGCTGGTCAAGGAGGCGCTGGCTTGATGTCGGCTGCGCCAGCTCGCGCAACCATTAGGGCAGTTTGTCCAGCCGCAAGCGGCGGAGGAGCGGCGCCCTAACGGCTGTCACGCCGACGATGAGCAGCGTCAACAGCCCGCCTGCCCAGACCGAGCGCACGGTTCCCAGCCAGCCGGCTGCCAGGCCGCTTTCCAGCGCTCCCAGCTCGTTTGAAGCGCCGATGAATACCATGCCCACCGCGGCAATCCGCCCGCGCAAATGCTTCGGCGACAAAAGCCGCACGATGCTGCGGCGGATCACGACGCTGACGCCGTCGCAGATTCCAGCGACGGCCAGAGCGGCCAGCGACAGCCAGAAGTTCTTGGACAGCGCGAACACGATCATGGCGATGCCGAATCCGCCGACGGCGACGAGCAGATTGCGGCCGGCATGTCGTAAGGGAGGTTGGCGCGTGGCATAGAGCATGGTCACTAGCGCCCCGGCGTTTGGAGCGGCGTTCAGAAAGCCCAGCTCGATCGGACCGACGCGGAGAATGTCGCTGGCGAACACCGGCAGGATGGCAATCGCGCCGCCGAATAGCACGGCGAACAGGTCGAGGGCCATCGATCCGACGAGGACCTGGTCCCGCACCACGTATTTCACCCCTTCGGCAATGCTCTGCCAGATCGATTCGCCCACCGGCGGCGGGATGACGGGGTACGTTTGCATCCGCGTGACGGAAATCCACGACAGGCCAAAGAGCGCGGCGAAACATCCAAACGTCGCCGCTGGCCCCCAGGCCGCCAGCGAAGCGCCGCCCAAAACCGGCCCGGCAATCGCGCAGCAAAGCCAGGTGCTGGAGAACCAGGCCGATGCCTTCATGATCAGGGCTGGCGGAATGATCTGTGCTTCCCACGCCGAAACCGCCGGCTCGGCAAACCCCCGCGCGATGCCGGCGACGAATACCACGACGTCAGAGCCGCCAGAGACAGCCCGCCGGTGCTCACGGCGGCAATGCCCGCAATGGCTGCCGCGCAGATGACCAGGGCCGCAAGCGTAATCCTCAGGATCGATCGCCGGTCGTAGCGATCGGCGATGTGCCCGCCATACAGCGCCAGGCCCAAGGCCGGAATGGCTTCGACCAGGCCTAGATAACCCAGGGCAAACGGACTCTTCGTGATGGCGTAAACCTGATATCCCACGACCACCGCCAGCGCCCGGCTGGCCAGCGTTGTCGAGGCCACGGCGAAAAGCAGCCGGCGGAAGTCGGGCAGCTCAAAGACGGCGGTGATCTGTGCATCCGGGGAGCGATTCATCGAATAGGCGGGGCGCTTTAAGCAGTCGACGATGCTCAGGTTGCCAAAATGGTCACGTAGCCGAAGGGTGCCAAAGTGCAGGCAGGATTTCCTGAAGTCTGGCGACTTCAGCTACGTGTTTGCCACTGCCTCTACAGCTTGTAGCCTTTTTTGCGGAAGATCGCCGCGGCAATTCGGCGCAAGTTTCCGCCGAAAATCTGCATCCGCTGGTCGCCGGTCAGGTCGGCGTCGAGGACTTTCGACAGTTCGGTCGAGTACGAACGCGACGGTCCATGGCCGCCCCAGATCAGCCGGCTCGCGCCCAGCTCGCGCACGGTGAAATCCACCTGACCCGAGTGCGGATCGGAGCCGCTGAACTCGATATAGACGTTTTCGTGCGGGCGCACGGCGCGCACGCCCAGCTCCCAGTCGCCGCCGGAGTGGCCACAGATCAGCGGCACCGTGGGGAATCGCTCGGCCAATTGCGCGACGTCCATCGGCGTCGATTCGCCGCGCTCGTTGTCTCCGCCGGGCCGACGCGGCTGGCCGCCGATCTTCATCCAGGTGTGGATGTAGATCACGGCATTCAGCTCGGCGGCGAGGCGGATGATCGCGTCGTTGTCCTGATGACTGCAAACGACTCCGCCCGGATTGCCGCCGTAGTACTTGATGCCGATGCACGGTCCGCGGCGGATCCACTCCTCCATCTTGCGGCAGCTTTCCACGGGCTGCGAGGGATCGATGGGAATGAGCCCCGAGACTCGGTCCGCGTGTTTCTCCAAATACTCGCGGATTTCGCGCTTCTTTTCATCCGCAATCGAAGTGCCGAGCGGATCCGTTGCCGAGCCGGCGATGTCGAGCGAGAGCATCCGCTCGATCCCCATCCGCTCGACGTAGAACAGGTTTTCCTCGTGCTGGCGGATGCCGCCGCCGAAGAAGCCGTGATAGTGGATATCCCAGATTCGCAGCTTCACCAGGTCGTCGCGCGTGGGCAGGCCGTACGCGGCGGGATTCAAAGCAAACTCGCGAGCGGAAGGATTCATCGTCTCGGGCTTTCTATAACGCCAGGCGAGTCCACTAGCCGATCAGACTCCGGGCGTTCGCGTGCATCAGCTTCTCCAGTTGCTCGAGGGCCAGCGGCGACTCGAACAACTTCATAAGGGCGCTTTCGCACGGGAAAAACGGAGCGTGCGAGCCGAACACCAGCCGGTCCACGGGAATCGCACCCCGATAGCTCGGGTTCTTTCCCTCGATGAGCCGTCCGACGCCGCCGTTTCCTTCGATGGCGGCAATATCAAAAGAGATTTTCGTTTCGCGTACCAGCGCGGAAACGTGATTGCCAAGCAGGGGGCCCGCCGAGTTGATTAGCTGCACCTTCGCCTCGGGCGCCTTCTTGACGACTTCGGCGAGCGGCTCCGCATTGACGAGCGGAACATTGATCGCCGGATGGTGCACGCGCTCGTCTTCCAAGCGCATGGCGATCTGCACGAGCATGCCCCTTTTCGCCGCCTCGCCGAGCAGCCGCATAAATTCCGGGTGATCGAGCGTGTAGCCATGGTAAGCCGGGTACAGCCGCAACCCGGGCACGCGGTACTGCTCGTGACAGCGCCTCAGGTCTTCCTCCCAATCGGGCCAGGCCGGGTTGACGCTGCCGAAGGGGATGAGCATGCCGTCGCCGCGCGTGCGACACTCGTCAGCCAACCGGCGGTTGATCGCGTCGAGCTGCTTATGGAGCACGGCTTCAAAGCTGCCGGCCCAGGCCTGTGTGATCCGGTGCTTTCGCAATTTGGCAATGAGCGCGTCCGTCCGGGCGTATTTCAGGTTGCGGAAGGGCCATTCAAATAAGTGGACATTGCAGTCAATGATCTCCGGTCCGGGGGAATCCGCTGGCCGAGCGCCTTCAGCAGTGGATCTGGCCAGTGCAGCGGCGATCGGCAATGTCACAGGGGCCAGCGACGCTTTGAGAAAACTTCGCCGGCCAAGCGTATCCGCTTCTTGAAGATCACGGGGCATGTGGAACTCCATCCCGCTCGGACATTTGTCCTGAACATTCCTTATGCTGTCCATTGCGTACAACAGACGGGCCGCTGTCGAAGGCGGTTTGTCGCTACGGAGACAGTGTAGTGGTAAACTTGCAGCAACAACAAGAAAGGGCGCACATGCCTTCGGGAAATGATCTGTTTCTGATCAAACGAATTGCCGAATTCCAAACGAAGGAGACGTGGAACGGCATCCCACCCTGTACGAGCAAGTTCAGGGCGCCCCACGGCC
>JAKEHX010000473.1 GCA_022614795.1 Planctomycetaceae bacterium
GGGATGGGCGTGGCGGAGAGCGTGAGCACATCGACCGTGGCCCGAAACGTCTTGAGCCGCTCCTTCACATCGACGCCGAACCGTTGCTCTTCGTCGATGATCACCAGGCCCAGGTTGTGGAACTCGACATCCTTCGACGCTACACGGTGCGTGCCGATGACGATGTCGATCTTGCCCGACTTGAGCCCCGCCAATGCCGTGCGCTCCTCCTCCGGCGTGCAGAAGCGGCTGAGCTTGGCGATGTCCACCGGAAACTCGGCCATCCGCTCGCTGAAGCTGTGGAAGTGCTGCTCGGCGAGGATCGTGGTCGGCACGAGCACCGCGACCTGGTAGCCGTTATCGACCGCCTTGAACGCGGCCCGCATCGCCACTTCCGTCTTGCCGAAGCCGACGTCGCCGCAGAGCAGGCGGTCCATGGGCCGCGGGCGGTGCATGTCGGACTTGATCGAACCGATTGCCGAGAGCTGATCGGGCGTTTCGTGATAGGGAAACGAGGCGTCGAATTCGCGCTGCCAGTCGCTGTCGGGACCGAACGTAATGCCCGGCCGCGACGCCCGAATCGCCTGCATCTCGAGCAATTCCACCGCCAGGTCGTGGACTGCTCCTTCGGCTGCCTGCTTTTGTTTGACCCACGACTTGCCGCCAATCTTGGCCAGGCTGGGGCGGGTCTTGGTGCCGCCGACGTATTTCTGCACCAGGTCGATCTTGACCGCCGGGACGAACAGCTTCGTGCCGCCGTCGAACTCGATCTCCAGGTGCTCTTCGTGCTGGCCTTGTTTTTCGATCAGCCGCAGGCCGCGATACCGGCCGATGCCGTGGGCCAGGTGGACGACCAGGTCCCCTTCGCGGAGATCGAGGAACGAATCGATCGCCTTGCCCAGCCGGCGGCGCGGCAGGCGGCGCAGCTCGCCCCGGTGAAAGAGTTCCGAGCCGGTGAGGATCAACAATCCAGAGTTCCAAGTTCCAGGTTTCAGGTTCCAAGTTTCCCCAGCACTTGAAACTTGAAACCTGGAACTTGAAACGTCTGGCGGAGGCCGCAACCGAAACCCCTCGCGGAGCGAGCCCAACGCAAAATGCAGCCGGCCGCTGGCGGCCAGCTTCGTCGCGGACAATAGCTCTTTCAGCCGCTCAACCTCGGCTTCGGTCGGAGTGACGAGATAGACTTCGTCCAGCGCGGCGATCGTGTCCAGCTCGTCGCGAATCCGGCCTATGTCGCCGCTGAAGCGCTCGACCGATTCGAAGGGCAGATGGCAATGGACGCCGGCCGTGCCCGCAGACAATTCGGCGGTCGTCGCCACGGCAAAACGGCTGCACTCGGCAAGGACCGCGGCCAGCGGATGGTAAGCCACCGGCTGCTCGACTTTGTGCAAGTAGCCCTTGGCTTCCTCGCTAAGCTGCTCGGGCTCGATGAGCAGGATCCAGCTATCCGCCGGAAGGTAGTCGGTGAGGTGCCCACCGTAGTCCTCACGCTCCGCGTGAGGTTTCGTCTCGCGGAGCGAGACGTCTACGGTGGCGTACGCCTCCTTCCCCAGCACCGTCACATCGATCTCGTCCAGGGCCATCTGGCTCCGCTGCGTCCCCAGATCAAAACTCCGCAGCGATTCAATTTCGTCGTCGAACAGCTCCACGCGCACCGGTCGCAGCCAATCGGGAGCGTAAATGTCGAGGATGCCGCCCCGATGCGAGAACTCGCCGGGCAACTCGACTGCCGTGGTCGCATGAAATCCGCGCTCGACAAGCCAGCGCAGCAGCCCATCAATATCGATCCGCTCGCCCCGCCGCAGGACGCGCGTTCCCGCGGCAATCGCCTCCCTGGGCGGCGACGGCTGGAGCAGGGCCTGGATTGAAGTGACTAGAAGGGAGGGGGAGAGAGGGAGAGCGGGCGAGGGGGAGACGTCACGACCTCTGACCTCCGACCTCCGACCTCCGACCTCTGGACCCTGACCTTGGACCTTGGACCTTGGACCTTGGACTTCGCTCAATTGCTTCAGCACCCGCAGGCGGTCGCCGAAGGTCTCATCGTGCACCAGCCGGTCGTCGGGCTCCGATTCCCAGGCGGGATAAATTACCGGCTTGGCCGGGGAGAACAGCTCCAGGTCGGCGGCCAGATCGTCGGCCGCGCGCTGCGTGGGGCAGACGATGACGAGCGAACCGGAGGCCCGGCGGGCGAGAGCTGCCGCTACCAGCGCGCAAGCTGAGCCCCAGACTCCGTCGAAAGAGGCGGGTCGGCCAGTGCCAAGCGCCGCGACCGCTTCGCCGAAGCCTGCGCAAGTGGTCAGTTCCTGTGGCAGTTGCCGCATCCTCTCGGCGGCAGCAACATGCGGCACCAACGCCTTCATGGCACAGGAATTGTATCCGCCTGAAGGTAGTAGGCACACTCCGTGTGCCGTCAGGATCTGCGCCAGGCAATTTGCAATTGGTCCCGCCGCCAGCGTCCCATGGGCTTGCTAACGGCACACGGAGTGTGCCTGCTACTTTGCCTCCAAGCTCGCACAGACCAGCTCCTTGTCGTTCCGCTGAAAGACGTGGCGGTTGGCAAACGCCGGATGGGCCCAGCAAACTCCACCCCGCTGCCGCAGCTGCTCCTGCGTGGGCACCAGCAGTTTCGTGCGGCTGATCTCGCTGTAGCTGGCAGGCGAGAGGCGGGCGATGATCAATTCGCCTCGCTCGTTGAACAGCCAATACTTGTCGGCATTCTTCACGAAATGGATCGTGCTCCAGCGGGCCTTGGGCACGGCCGTGAGGTCCTCCCAGAGACGGTCGCCCGTCCGCGCGTCGAGGCAGCGCAGCTCGCCGTAGCTATCGACGCCATAAATGTGCGTGCCATCGAATACCGGGGTGGCGATGATCGACTGAAGGGCGTCGGTATTCGGCGGGTTTTCGTTCGCGCCGA
>JAKEHX010000474.1 GCA_022614795.1 Planctomycetaceae bacterium
GGCCGCGCGCTCAATTTGCATTTTGCAATTCCTGTTTCGCAATTTGCAATCGGAACCGCCATCCATTGCAAATTGCAAAGCAGGAATTGCAAAATGCAAAGTGAACTTGGTTGATCCGCGTCATCGGCGAAATCCGCTGCATCCAGATTTTGCCATTTCGACTGCTGATGATCGGCCTGATCGAACATGACCCGTAGATTTCGACCTGGAACCTGCACCGCCAGTTGCAAGTTCCTCTTTACGGTCTCGTCAGCTTTCTCCTACATTGAAGCGTCCAGCTGAGCGTGAGTTGGTTGAGGACTCTTCCCTTGTTCCGCGGAGCGGATGCATGCTCACCACGACCCACCGGGATGTTCATTTGACGCTGACCAATGGCGGTAACCCCGCCCCTGCCGAACCGAACGAGCTGGTTGCGCAGTATCAGGAAATCGTTGCCGATCGCCGGCTCAACTGGACGCACCACTTGCGGCTACTGAAGCTGCTGGGGTCGGGCGGCCAGGGCGTTGTCTATCTCACGCACCTCCGCGGAACCGACCAATTCACGCTGCCGGCCGCCCTGAAGATCTTCTCGCCCGAGCGGTTCGAAGACATCGACAGCTACAACGAGGCGATGCTGCGGGCAGGCCAGACCGCCGCCCGCGTCGCCCAGATTCAGCACGACAATTTGCTCTACGTCTATAACTTCGTCGATCAACATCGCATCCGCATGCTGGTCATGGAATGGATCGACGGCTACGACCTGGCCCGGCTGCTCGTGCCCGACATGCTCGAGCGGATTCGCGGCCGAGTCAGCAATCGCCGCTGGGAATATGTCAACCAGGTGATCGTCACCGCCGGCCCGCAGCAGCCGCGGATGAAGGCTGGCGTGGCGGTGGCCATAGTCCGCGACTGCCTCAACGCCCTGGCCGCCTTGCATCGCCATGGCATCGTGCACGGCGACATCAAGCCGTCGAACATCATGCTCAAGCGGACGGGGATTGCGAAAATCGTGGATATCGGCTCGGCGTTCGAGCTGCGCGATCCGCCGCGGATTCGCTCGTGCACGCTGGGTTATGCCGCGCCCGAAGTGCTCGAGAACCGCGAAACAACGCCGCGGAGCGACCTTTGCTCGCTGGGCTACGTGCTGATCGAGCTGCTCTCGGGCCGCCAGCCGTTCGCCGGACTCTCCGACATGCGCGAGCTGATGGAGGCCAAGCGCACGCTGCCGCTGAAGCTGGGGGAGATCCTGCCGGACGAAGTGCTGCGGTGCGAGCTGCTCTGCGGATTTATCAGGGGGATGATCGCGCCCGATGCCCTGCGGCGCTTTCCCAGCGCCGAAGCAGCCGAGCTCTTGAAGGAAGGGGCCGCCGCCTTTCACCGGCAACTGGTGATCGGCAACCTGGCGAGCGAATACGACAACGACATTCGCCTGTGGCTGGAGGAGCTGAAAGAACTCGACGCGCAGGATGATTTGACGAGCGAGGCGGCGTAGTTTGTCATTTGTCACGTGCCATTTGTCCTTTGACATGGGAGCGTTCGGTGGGCGAGGTGGTGTTCGTTGGCAATGACCTGATGTTCTCAAGCCAGGTGCTCGGGGCCGGCGCGAAGCTCGGACTAAAAGTCCAACTAGCCACGAGCGCTGCGGATGCGGTTGCCAAGGTATCGGACGAATGCCGGCTGGTGCTGGTCGATTTGACGCTGCCGGGGCTGGATTTGCCGACGGTAGTTGCCGCGGCGCGCGAGCGAGCACCGACGGCCCGGATCATCGCCTTTGGCCCGCATGTCGATGAGCGATTGCTGGCTGCGGCCGAGGCTGCTGGGGCGCATCTGGTACTGAGTCGCGGGCAGTTTCATCGGGAGTATGCGCAGTTGATGGCGGCTGTGGTGAAGTGAGTTCTCGTCGTCTCCCTCGTTCTCGTCCTCGTCGTCGTCCTCGTCCTCGCTGTAGATGGCGTCCATTCGAGTACGAGGAGGAGGACGAGGACGATTGGCCCACCCACCATCCGATCTCATTTACTGGACATTTCCCCTTGGCTGTGTTGTAATTCTGGCGTTCGACGTCCGTCCCGACTTACACCACTCCCTCCTTGTCGCTTCAGTCAGGAACCCGCCATGAATCGCCTTTCCCGCCGAACCGTGTTGCGTGCCGCCGCGGCCAGCACCGTTTTTCCGCTATTCACGATTTCGGGGACCAGGGCCTCGGGCCGCGTCATAGGGGCCAACGACACCGTCCGCGTCGGCGTCACCGGGATCAAGGGGCGGGGTGGCTCACACATCTCGGCCTTCACTGAGATGGAAAAGGTGCAACTAACCTATTTGATCGACGTCGATAGCTCGCTCTTTGATTCGCGGGCCAAGGGGGTCGAAAACCGCATCGGCTCGCGGCCGACGTGCGTGCAGGATGTCCGCCAGGCCCTCGACGACAAGTCGCTCGACGCAATCTCGATCGCCACGCCCAACCACTGGCATTCGCTGATCACCATCTGGGCCTGCCAGGCCGGCAAAGATGTCTACGTCGAGAAGCCGATCAGCCACAACATCTTCGAAGGCCGCAAGTGCGTCGAAGCTGCGAAGAAATACAGCCGCATCGTCCAGCACGGCACGCAGAGCCGGTCCGAAACGAATTGGGCCCGCGAGATCGCCGCGGTCCACTCAGGCAAATACGGCAAACTGCTGGTCAGCAAAGGAAGCGCCAGCAAGGCGGGCAGCGGCCGCACGAGCATCGGCTTCAAGAGCGTCGAACCCCCGCCCGCCACGCTCAACTTCGACATCTGGCTCGGACCGGCTCCCGAGCAGCCGTTCCATCAGAACATCGTCCACTACAACTGGCACTGGTTCTGGGACTTTGGCAACGGCGAGATCGGCAATCAGGGCGTTCACCAGATGGACATTGCCCGCTGGGGAATCAAGGGGGCCACGCTGCCGACCAAGGTTTACAGCGTCGGCGGGCGGCTCTTGCCCGAGGGTCCCGACCAGGCCCAGACGCCGAACATGCAGTTGGGGGTCATGGAATTCGGCGAGACGCTGCTGGTGTTTGAGGTCCGCGGCCTGGTGGGAGATAAGAAGCGTCCAGAATGGCCCAACGACGTTTCGAATTCGTTCTATACGACCGAGGGCGTCATCAAGGGGAACCGGTTCCATCCCAAGGACGGCGGCGCGCCGCAGCCGCTGGAAGTGCCCGAAGGGGAAGGCCGCGTCGCACCCGGAGGGGCGTTCGGCTCGTTCGTTGCCGCCATCCGCAGTCGCAGGCCCGAGGACGTCAATTGCGATGCCGAGGTCGCTCACTATTCGGCGGCGCTTTGCCACCTGCCGAATATTTCATATCGGCTGGGATCGCAAGGGACCTACGACAAGGCCCGCGGGGCGATTGGCAACAACACCGAGGTGGTCGCGGTGCTCGAGCGGATTCGTGACAATTGCAAGGCCGCCGGCGTGCCGGTCGACAAGACCGTTTACACGGTCGGGCCGACGCTGACGTTCGACCCCAAGACTGAGCGGTTCACCGGCGGCGAGTTGGCCGACGAGGCCAACAAGTTCATCTCGCGCGACTACCGCAAGCCGTATGTGGTGCCGGAGACGGTTTAGTCACTCGTCACGGGTCACTTGTCATTGGTCGCTCGTTTCTCGCCAATGCCAGATGGCAGTCAAATGACGAATGACAAGTAACCAAATGCGGCGTATACTTCTGTATGACACCACGCCAGTTGGCCGACGCACTTCCGGACGCTGTGCTGGCCTTCCGCGGCTATAACTACGTGAACCTGGGCCGCAGCCGGGAATTGCTCATGCACCCGGCGTATGGCCCGACCGTCGAGCGGCACCTGGCGGAGATGTCGCAGGCCGCGGCCGGCATACTTGGCCGGCCGGTCGATCTGATTCCGCGAGTGCTGGGGAATGTCGAGGCCTCGATCGACGCGTATGGCGACGCGGTCGCCCTGATCGTGGCGATGGAGTTCGCTCAACTCGACCTGCTTCAGAAGCATTTTGGCGTCGACTATCGCGGAGCGCAGTTCAGCTTCGGCTACAGCCTGGGAGAAATTGCCGCCCTGGCCGCCGGTGGTGTGATCACTCCGGCCGACTCCCTGCGCGTGCCGCTGAGCCTGGCCGACGACTGCGTGGCGCTGGCCGATGACGTGACGCTCGGCGTGGTGTTTACGCGGGCCCTCGAATTGCCGCTGGATGACGTCCGCCGCGTCTGTCTGGAGGTCAATGCGGAAGGCCGCGGCGTAATCGGCGTTTCGTCGCACCTGGCGCCAAACTCGGTGCTCCTCATGGGACAACGCGACACGCTCGAGCGGTTCCTCGAGCGCGTGCAGGGAATCGTTCCGGAGCGGATTTACGTCCGCAAGAACGAGCATCGCTGGCCGCCGCTGCACACGCCGATCATGTGGGAACGGAACATCGCCAACCGTGCGGCCCGCGCCATGCACACCCTGCCGATCAAGTTCGATGGGCCGGTGCCTAACGTGCTCTCGCTCGTGACGGGCCACTTCAGCTATTCCGGCACCACCGCCCGCGACCTGTTGCACCGCTGGGTCGATCATCCACAGCGGCTGTGGGATGCGATTTATGCCACGCTGGCCAACGGTATTCCGGCGGTCATTCACATCGGCCCCGGGCCGAACATCATCCCGGCGACCTTCAAGCGGCTGAAGGACAACGTCGTGGCCCAGCTTGCCGACAGCCTCAGCCTGCGGGCCCTTTCGGCCGCGGCCAAGCGAACGTGGCTGGCGCGACTCTTGCCCGAGCGGGCGGCCCTCTTGCGGGCCCCTTACGTCGAGCACGTGATACTGGAAGACTGGCTGCTGGATCACGCCCCGGCTTAACAATAGGCATGATGTCGCGCGTTCTCGTCCTTGGCACCCGCAATCGCAAAAAGCTCGGCGAGCTGGTCGAGCTTTTGGCGCCGCACGGCTTCACGCTCCAAACGCTGGCCGATTTTGCAGCGGCGATCGAGGTCGAAGAAACGGGCGATTCGTTTGCCGCCAATGCGGCGCTCAAGGCGACAGTGCAGGCGAAGCACCTCGGCCAGTGGGTCCTGGGGGAGGACAGCGGCCTGGCGGTTGATGCGCTTGGCGGAGCGCCGGGCATTTTTTCCGCGCGCTATTCGGGCGAAGGGGCAACCGACCAGAAGAACAACGAGCTGTTGCTCGAAAAGCTGCGCGATGTACCGCTCGCGCGGCGCACGGCTCATTACGTTTGTGCGGCCGCCCTGTCGGATCCAACCGGCCACGTGCAGGCCACGAGCCAAGGTATCTGCCGCGGCCGCATTCTATTTGCGCCTGCCGGCAGCGGCGGATTTGGCTACGATCCTTTATTTGAGGTCATCGAGTGCCACCGGACGTTTGGCGAGCTGGCGCCAGCGGTCAAAGCGGTGCTCAGCCACCGGTCGCGGGCGATGCGGGAGCTTCTGCCGCAACTCGTGAGACTGGCGGCGATCGGCCAATGGCGCTTGAGTGACGAGCAAAAGGCTCCGTAGCAAATCGCGCAGCTAGTCCCACGGGAGTATGGGACGACTTACAATAGCGCAGCCCGCCGCCAGCAACACTGCGCAAAAATAATGGCTGGTGCCCGGATGACATCGGGCACCAGCCTTATGACGAGTGCTTGAATGAATTGTCAATAATTGTCCAATCGGCAATCGTTTTGGCAAGACCAAACGCCCATTTTTTTGAGGAATGCACCATGTCGCACGTCTTTCCCGCTGTTCGAATAAGCCATGCGATTGCTGGCATTTGTGCCCTCTCGCTAATTGGAGTCGCCGGCAGCACCCGCTCGGAGGAGCTCGCTGCCTGGGCCAAGGCGAATTTGGAAGAGATCGTGGGGCTCTACCGCCATTTTCACGCCCATCCCGAACTGTCGTTTCTGGAAACCGAAACGGCTGCCCGCCTGGCGAAGGAGCTGCGGGCAGTTGGCGCGGAAGTGACCGAGAAAATTGGCGGCACGGGAGTCGTTGGAATTCTGAAAAACGGACAGGGCCGCACTGTACTCGTCCGGACAGACCTCGATGCCCTGCCCGTGACCGAGCAGACCGGCCTGGCCTATGCCTCGCAAGTCAAAGTGAAGGGGGAAGCGGGCGAGACCGGCGTGATGCACGCCTGCGGCCACGACATCCACA
>JAKEHX010000051.1 GCA_022614795.1 Planctomycetaceae bacterium
CTTGAGCATCGAAAGCGCCTTGTCGAGCCGGGCCTGGTCGAGGCTGGTTTGGAGATTCGTCATCAGACCGGCGAAATCGAGCGTGCCGCTGGCCGCGGGCCTGGCGGGCGCGACAGCCGCGGCAGCCGCCGGTTTTTTGGCGACGAGGCCAGGGTGCGTTCCCTTGCCCTTCCACTCCAGGTTCTTGTAGTCGCAAAAGCCATCGGGCAGGCGCGTGTGCTCGTCGAACCTGGTGGAGCCGAACTCGACCTTGTCGAGCTTTGCGCCGGTCAGGTCCGCCCCGCGGAGATCGGCATAGACAAGATTCGCGCCGGTCAAGTCGGCCTGCGAGAGATTTGACTTCGTCAGGTTGGTATCCAAGAGATCGGCCTTCTTGAGGCTTGCGCCGCTGAGATTACACTCCTTCAACTCCGATGCGCGAATACCGTCGAGCTTAGCGCCGGACAAATCGACCCGGCGGAATCTCGCAAAGTCGAGCTCAGCGCCGGTCAGGTCCGCACCGGCCAGCGTACTGTCTTCGAGCACCAGCCATCTGAAATTGACCTTCCGGAGTTTTGCATTCGCCAGGTCCACACCCTTGTGTCCGGCCTTCCGCTCGTTTTCGGTCACCTCCTTGTTCCACTTCGCCACGGCTTTGGGATCGGACTTCAGGCGGGCAAACCACTGTTCGAAGCGGGCCGCAGCCGCCCCCTTGGCCGCAACAGCCGCGGCTTTCACGTCTTCTTCCGACGGTGGCTCGATGCCGTACGCCTCGCACCAGGCCTCCACCGCCAATTGCCGCAACTCCCTTGGCCGAAGGGATGTCTTGTCGGTCTTCGCCTCCAAGGCTCCCAGTTGCAACTCGCCCGGGTACTGCGACACGATGGCCGACAGCGCGCTGTGCAAGCTGTGTGTGTTGATCGAGAAGTAATCCTGGCCCTTCTTGCGCGACGGCTTGACATAAGCCTTGTACTGGCCGTCCTTTCCTTTGCCAACTTGCATTTCGCGAATGACTTTGCCGTCGGCCAGCTCGACGTTGATCCACAGCCAGGAGACCTTTTTCGCGAACTTTTCCAGCTCCGCAACCTTTTTCCCCGCCTGAGCGGGCAACTGGCCGGCGTCGATTCCCTTGGCCTTGTCGATGGCAACCTTTTCGAGGTTCGCTCCCGCCAGGCTCGCGCCGGTGAAGTCGGCGCCGGCAACATTGGCGCCCGTCATGTCGGCGCCGTCGAGGTTGGCGTCCTTCAGGTTCGCGCCGCGCAGGTCGGCGCCGCGGAGCTTAACGCCGGGCAGTTCGGCGCCCTGAAAGTTGGCCTGGGAGAGGTTGGCTTTGGAGAGATCGACGCCCTCGAGCTTGGCCTTCGCCCAGGTTGTTTCAGATAGATCGATGCCCACAAAGGAGCTGGTGCTAATGTCGGCCAGACTGAAAGACGCACCACGGAATTTGCAGGCTTCGGCCCAAATCGAGTCGAGATCCGCGCCGGCGAAATTTGCGCCGGTGAAGTCAGACTTCTTCCACTCGCTGTTCGTGGCTCGGACGCACGCAAATATTGCCTCCCGGGCGGTGCAGCTTTCCAGACCTTCGAGATAGCCATTTTGAAGCGAAAGCCGATCGAGGCAGGCTCCGCGCAAATCCGGCAGGCCCACGCCGTCGAGCTGCCCGCCGGCGAAGTTGGCGCCGTCGAGGTCCAAGTCGCCCAAATCGAGGCGAGCGCCCTTCGGAGGCGCGAGGTCGCTCAGATCCTCACCTTTTAAACTGGGCTTTTTGATCCGATTGACTCGGTCGAGCGCCTCCCAGCACGCCAGCTGAGCCTTGCCTCCGCGGAGCATCGCCAGCACTTCTTCGCGCGTCGGCTCGAAGAGGTCGTAGAGCTCGTCCTCGGTCAGAATGTGAATCGCCGCCCCTTTCTTATTGAGCTTCTCGGCTTCCGCTTTTTGTTTGGCGGCGCCGCGCCCCAGGACGAGATAATCGAGGTCCGCTGTCACCTTGGTTGCAACTTTCCCGCCCATCGCCTGGATCAGCGGGGGAAGTTCTTTCGGCGCGGAGTAGTAGTTCAGCTTCCCCAGCACCGCGAACTTGCGGCCTGCGAACTTACGGCTGGCGGGAACGGGGGCGACAGCGGGTTGTTTCTTGGCCATGAGGTGAATCCTGATGTCCCGATCGGACGCCGATGTTTCGAAAAGATGACGGGTTTGGTAACGGAGGCGCAGTCGAAAGTCAACGGGCGTGCCTACTACTATAGGCTCAACATCGCCTGCCGCCGCGCCAGCCGTTATTCTGGTGGCTGCTGAGTTCCTCGTTGGCCACGGTGACCCATGCGATTATTCGCGCTTGTACTTGCCGCCTCCATTGCCATGCCCGCCATCGCTCAAGAGAAAGTGTCGCCCGACAAATCGCTCGCGGAAGAGTTGAATAAGCTGTACGCCGACGAATGGGAGACGACCCTTCGCGAGGCGCCGACGTTCGCCTCGCATTTGGGCGACCTGCGCTACAACGACCGCTGGTCCGACGTCAGCCTGGAGGCGATCGAGCGGCGGCACCAGCATCAGAAGCAGGTGCTGGCCAGGCTCCAGGCGACCGACGCCAGCAAGCTGGCCGGCGACGACCGGCTGAATTACCTGCTCTACAGGCACCAGATCGCGACCGACATCGAGGAATATCCTTTCCGCTGGTGGCTGGTGCCGCTCAACCAGCGCGAGGGAATTCAAGATGAAAACTCGCTGGCCGACGCCCTCCGCTTCAATTCGGTCAAGGACTATGAGGACTGGATCGGCCGGCTGCGGGCATTTCCGCCCTACATGGACCAGACGATCGCACTCATGCGCCGCGGAATCGCCGAAAAGATCGTGCAGCCGAAGATCGTTATGCGGCGCGTGCCGGACCAGATCCAGCGGCAAATCGTCGAGAACCCCGAGGAGAGCCTCTATTACAAGCCGCTGAAGAAGATCCCTGACAATATCTCGCCGGCCGACCAGGAGCGATTGAAGGGGGCGGCTGCGGCGGCGATCAAGGAGGGCATCGTCCCCGCCTATCGCAAGTTTCACAAGTTCTTCTCCGAGGAGTATTTGCCGGCCTGTTTCGACCAGATCGGGGCCTGGCAATTGCCGCGGGGCGGCGAGTTCTACGCTCTGCGCTGCCGCGTCTTCACTACGACGAAGCTCACGCCCGACGAGATTCACGACATCGGCCTCAAGGAAGTCGCCCGCATCCGCGCCGAAATGGGGGCCATTCAAAAGCAAGTCGGCTTTGAAGGCACGTTCCAGCAGTTCCTCGAGCACCTGCGGACCGACAAGCGGCATTATTACGAGACGCCCGAAGAGCTGATGGAGGGCTACCTCTCGCTGTGCAAGCGGATCGATCCGCAGCTGACGAAGCTCTTCCGCAAATTGCCGCGGATTCCTTATGGCCTTGAGCCGATCCCGCAGCACATTGCGCCGGACACGACGACGGCCTATTATCGCCAGCCCTCCGCCGACGGCTCGCGGGCGGGGACGTATTTCGTCAATCTCTACCGCCCGGAGATGCGGCCCAAGTATGAAATGGAGGCCCTGTCGCTGCACGAAGCGGTCCCCGGCCACCACCTGCAAATCGCCCTGGCCACCGAGCTGGAAAACGTGCCGCAGTTCCGCAAATTCACCGGCTTCACAGCCTACGTCGAGGGCTGGGGCCTCTATGCCGAGCGGCTGGGCGAAGACCTGGGCTGCTACAAAGATCCCTATTCCAAGTTCGGCCAGCTTACGTACGAAATGTGGCGGGCGGTGCGGCTGGTCGTCGATACGGGCATGCACCACAAGCGCTGGACCCGCGAGCAGGCGATCGCCCTCTTCAAGGAGAACACCGCCAAGACCGATCTGGACATCGTCAACGAGGTCGATCGCTATATCGCCTGGCCGGGGCAAGCTTTGGCGTACAAGATCGGGGAGTTGAAGATCCGCGAGTTGCGGGCCCGGGCCCAGCAGCAGCTCGGCGAGCAATTCGACGTGCGCGAGTTCCACGATGTCGTGCTCCGCGACGGGGCGGTGCCGCTGGACATCCTGGAGCAGCTGGTCGATGAGTGGCTGAAGGAGAAGAAGCTCTGAAGTGTCGTTAACCCTGCGCAAGTAGTGTTCTCGCTCTTGTCCCTCACGGAGCGAGGGGACTACAAAGGCAGCATGCCGTCGCCTGCCGCTGCGCGTCTGCCGCTGGTCGTTCTCGCGGTTCTCGTCCTGCTGGGAGCGGCGATGCGCGTGTGGCAAGCCCGCGAGAGCCTCTGGCTCGACGAGCTGCACACGGCCTGGTGCGCGATGCGGCCGCTGCCGGAGGTCGTTCCGCGAGCCACGATCGGCAACCAATCGCCCCTCTTCTTTTGGCTGGAGTGGCTGCTCGTGCAAGTTCTCGGGGCCAGCGAACTGGCCCTCCGCCTGCCCAGCCTCGTCGCCGGCTCGCTCTTGCCCGCGGCGCTCTACTGGCTCACGGGCCGCTGGACGCGGCAGCCTTGGCTCGGCGTGCTGGCCGCGTGGCTGGTCGTCGTCGATCCCGTGCAAATCTTCTACGCCACCGAGGCCCGGCCTTACGCGCTCGTTCAATGTCTGGCTGTAGTTCATGTCGGAATGTTGGCGGAGCTGCTGGTGCGGCCCCGTCCGGTGCTGCACGTTGCTTTCATCCTTTTGGGAGGCCTGCTCTTTCATCTGCACTACACCGCGGCTCTCTTGTTCCCCGCGGAAATCGCCGCCATCGCCCTAATTACGTTGCTCAGCCGCCAGTCGAACGCGGCCAATCCGAGGCTCATCATCGGCGACTTCCTCGCCATCGCGCTCGTTTGCCTGCCCGCGACTGGCAACCTGCTGGCGATCTTCGCCCGCCGCACCAACTGGGAGCTCTTCGTTCCCCAGCCGACGCTAACGTCGGTCATCACGCTGCTCCCCTGGTCTTGGACCGCCGCCATCGTCCTCGTAGGACAAGCGTCCCGCTTGTCCCGACTTGCAGTAGGGCAAGCGTCCCGCTTGTCCGACGCTGCACTCGATCCGGATGACGACGTTCCATCGATCCTCTTCCTTTGTTGGCTCATCATCCCGCTTCTGCTGGCGTGGCTCTTGACCGCCACCGACACCGCCCGCCTCTTCTTTCTCCGCTACCTGATCGTCAGTGCCCCAGCGGCACTGATCCTCGCAGTCCTCTCGGTTCGCCTCATTCCTTGGCGAGGCGCGCAAATCGCGGCGGCCATTGCCGTCGCCCTGCTTGCCCTTTGGAGCCCGATCCTTCCTCAGTTTGCCAAAGACCGGCGCCTGATAGCCGATCGCCACGCCGACTGGCGGTCGGCGATCGCCCATTTCAATCAGCAGCCCGATCGCGACCGCTATCCCCTCCTCCTCGCGACACAACTGATCGAATCCGACGCCCTTCGCAGCCAGCCCAATGCGGCGCTCACCACCTACTGCCTTTCACCCGTCCACTCGCTTTATCCAATCGACGCCGATCCTTCGCTCACCTTTCCCTTGCCGCGAACAAATCCCGGCCAACTTACACCTCACGTCCGCGACGTCGTCCGCTCACGCGGCGGCGCGTGGCTCATCGTCGCCGGACGGGCTGACGCGGCGGACGATGCGGCCCGGCACATCACCGCGGCCGTGGCGGAGGGCGGTCAGAGGTCAGAGGTTAGAGGTCAGCAAGAGCGATGGCAGGTCGTCCAGCGCCAGTCCTTCGGCACTCTCCACGTCATGCTTATCCGCCCCCCCAACCTTGAACCTTGAACCTTGAACCTCTAACCTCTAGCTTCGGACCTCTGAACTCCGACCTCCGACCTCCGACCTCTCCGCCTGATGACCGCTACCGTCCCCGCTAGAACTCCGCCCCCCAAAGACGCCTTCGTCGCTCCCCATCCCGGCAGCCAGGCCATGCCCCGCTGGGACACGGGCGAGTTGATCGACGCCCCAGTCTTCACCTGGAAAAACGCCCTGGCGATGATCGGCCCGGGCCTGGTGATGGGGGCCGCGGCGATCGGCGGCGGCGAATGGCTCGCCGGCCCCGCGGTCACGGCGAAATATGGCGGCGCCCTGCTGTGGGTTGCCACCGTGAGCATCGTTTTCCAGGTGATCTATAACATCGAGATCAGCCGCTACACGCTCTATACCGGCGAGCCAATCTTCACCGGCAAGTTCCGCATTCCGCCGCACCCGCTGTTCTGGTTGATCGTTTATCTGGCATTCGACTGGGGCTCGATCTTTCCCTACCTGGTCACCAACGCCGCCGTGCCGCTGGAAGCGATCTTCCTCCAGCGACTGCCCAAGCACGAAGAACTCATCTCCGATTGGTGGTTTCACAAGTGGATGTGCACGGGGCTGTATTTGCTGCTTTTGGTGCCGCTGATCTTCGGCGGCAAGATTTACAACTCGCTCAAGGCCGTGATGTCGTTCAAGCTGGTCGCGGTGGTCTCGTTCCTGCTCTTCCTGGGCATCTTCTTCGCCTCGCCAGCGAGCTGGGCCGATATCTTCACCGGGCTGTTCAAAGTGGGCAACGTGCCGGTGCTGAAGGGGGAAGACCTCAACGGCAACGGGCTGCTCGACCCGGGCGAGGATTTCGACGGCGACGGCCGGCTCGATGTCGATGAGTCGCTCTGGACCGAGCCCGACGCCAGCGGCAAAGTCGCGCGGGCTCGCGATGGCAAGGGCAAGCTCCAGTGGAAGGACCGCGACGGCGACGGCACGTTCGACGGCAACAATGTCGAGAACGTCTTCATCGAAGCCATCCAGCGGCAACGCTTTCCCGAGGTTGATCTGTCGCTCGTGGCGATGATCGCAGCCCTGGCGGCGATTGCCGGCAACGGCGGCCTGACCAACACGCCAATCAGCAACTTCACCCGCGACCAGGGCTGGGGCATGGGGCACAAGGTCGGTGCGATTCCCAGCGTCGTCGGCGGTCACGGAATCACCCTCTCGCATGTCGGCTGCGTGTTCGAGGTCACTCCCCAGTCGTTGCCGCGATGGAAGCGCTGGGTGCGACACATCACGCGCGACCAGGTGATCGTCTGGATGGGGGCCTGCCTGATCGGCGTCTCGCTCCCCAGCATCCTTTCCGTCGAGTTCCTCAAGCGCGGCACCGACGCAAGCGAATGGAACCTGGCGGCCCTGACCGCCAATGGCGTTCAGCAGCAAGTCACCGATCCGCCCGCTGGCGTATTGGCCCACGATCCGCCGCTGCGGGGCGCTATCTCCGGCCCTGTCTGGGGCAGGTTCTTCTGGGGCGCGACGCTGTTCTGCGGCTTTCTCGTCTTGATCACCAGCCAGACCACCACGATGGACGGTTTCACGCGGCGCTGGGTCGATGTCACCTGGACCTCCGTGCCGGCCCTGCGCAAGCTCGAAACCGACAAGGTTAAATACGTCTATTTCGCGTTCCTCCTCGCATTGGCGGCTATGGGCCTCGTGATCATCTGGATCACCGACAAGCCGGGCAACGTGTTCAAGGTGGCTACGACCGGCTACAACTTCGCCCTGGCGTTCAGCGCCTGGCATACGCTCGTTGTCAACACCATGCTCATGCCCAAGGAGCTGCGTCCTGGCTTTCTGCAGCGCGTTGGCCTGGCGTTTGGCGGCTGCTTCTTCCTCTCGCTGGGGATCATGTCGGCCCTGAAGCTGGCCGGCGTCGTGCAGTAACTTTGGGATTTGGAGTGCGGCGACTTGTCGCCGCTTTAAGATTTTTTGGCCA
>JAKEHX010000475.1 GCA_022614795.1 Planctomycetaceae bacterium
CCCCACTTATGCCCCACCCACTTCAGAACCGCGTGGAAGCCGTCCGCCGGAAGGCGATCGGGCTGGTGCGGCTGCACGGGCTGAGCCTGCTGGCATTGGCTGCCCTTGCCGTTGCGGTTGCCTTTGGAGGGCTCGACTTCTTGCTGCGGCTACAAGATCGGGGCGCACGGTGGATTCTCTCGATCGGCGCGGCGGCCGCACTTTTCTATTTCGCGTGGCGATTGGTCCTGCCCCTCTTCAAGTATCGCCTGGGTCTGGTGCAGGTTGCACAGAAAATCGAATCGTTCTATCCAAAGCTGGGACAGCGATTGTCGTCGGCAGTCGATTTCCTTGCTCAAGACGAGGCGGATCAGCGGGCCGGTTCGGCCGGCCTGCGGCGGGCGGTCGTTGCCGAGGCCGAGGCACTGTCGTCGAATCTCGATTTTCGACTGGCTATCGATGGACGCCGGCCTCGCCGGATGTGGCTTCTGGCTCTGGGCGCCGCGCTGGCGGCCACCGCGCTGGCCCTGCACGATGGCGGCAAATCGGCCAGCCTCGCCCTGTCGCGGCTGGCGATGCCTTGGCGCGGCGATTTGGCCTGGCCGCGGCGAAACACGCTCGAATTTGTCAAACGGCCCGAGAAGCTGGCCACCGGCGATGACTTTGAGGTCGAGTTGGTCGATCGGTCGGGGCGGCTGCCCGACGGCGTGAAGATGCAATTGCGATTTGACACGCCCACCGGCACGCGCACCGAGAACAAGGAGATGAAGCCGCTGAGCGACCGGATGATCTTCCGGCTGGACAACGTCACGCAGGGATTTGACTATCGGGCCAGCGGCGGCGACGACGACACGATGCCGTGGACGAAGCTGGCCGTGATCGAGCCGCCGAAGGTCGTCAACCTGGTCATCGCGGTCCAGCCGCCGGCCTACACCGGCCTGCCCAGGCAGTCAACCGGCCGCGTGTTCAAGGCGATCGCCTCATCGGAACTTGTGATTCGCGGCCGCGTCGATAAGCCGATCACCCGCGCAAAGCTGCGCAGCGAGACGCCCGGCGTTCCGCTGCCGGCGGTGGCGATAACAGCCGATGGCCTGAACTTCCTGGTTCCCGCCGATCCGAAAGAGCGCTGGCTGATTGAGAAGTCCGCGGCCTACTGGGTCGAACTGGCCGACGAGAGCGGCCTGCCCACCGGCCGCGACACCCGGCTGGAGGTGCAAGCGGTGGCCGATTCGCCCCCCGCCATTGCTTGGGAATCGCCGGCAGACCACACATTCGCGACTCCCCGGGCCATCATCCCGATAAAGGCCCTGATCAAGGACGACCTGGCCGTGGCGCGCGTGCAGCTGCGCTATCTCCGTCCCGGCATGAGCGGCGAAGGGGAGCAGATCGCCGATCTTATCGTTGGACCGCCGCAGGCCAGACCCTCTGGCGGCCTGGACGATGGCGACAGCCGTTCGCTCGACGTTGGCTGGGACCTGAGTCGGCTCGCCGGCCTGGTGCCCGGAGATGTGCTCGCGGTCCGGATTACTGCCGAGGACTACAAACCCCAATTGACGACGAGCGTCGCTCGCCGACTGACGATCATCACTGAGGAAGAGCTTGAAAGCCGCATCGGTCAGCGGCAGACGTCGATCCTGGGGCAGATTGCCGAGGCGCTGCGGATCGAGCGCCAATGCCGCGAACAGCTGGGGGCGCTGCTCATCCGCCTGGAGGAGAAAGGGCAGCTGGAGACAAGCGATCTCAACCATTTGCAAAGTGCGCAGCTCAACCAGCGGCAGGTCGAAAAGCTGCTGGGAACGGACGCGGACGGCGTGGAGGGGCAAATCGCTGCGCTGCTCGCGGAGTTGGCGGCCAATCGCGCCCAGGGACGGGCCATCGCCGAGCGGATGAACGATTTGCTGACCAAGGTGCGCGAGCTTGGCCGCGGACCGCTGGTCGAGATCGCACGGCAATTGACGGAAGCTTTCAAAACAGCGCGGGAGGCGATGGACCGCTCTGCTCCCGCCAATCCAGCCGCAGCTTTGCAGGCGGCGTCGGCGCGGCAGGATGAAGTGATCCAGACGCTGGAAGGTCTCCTGGGAACGCTTACCGAGTGGGACAGCTTCAGCCGGCTAGCTCGAGAAATCGGCCAGATTCACAGCGAGCAACAGCGCCTGGCCGAAGCGACCGACACGTTGCGATTGGCGGCTGCTGCCAGCGACGCGCTAGCGCCCGACGAACGGGCGACGGCCAAGCAGCTGCGGCAAAGTGAGTTGGAGCTGGCCCGCCGGCTCGACAAGATTCAAGTCCGCATGGAGCAAATGCTCGCGCGGCTGCAAGAGAGCGACCTGCTGGCGGCGGGCACGCTGGCCGACGCTCTGGATGCTGGGCGGCGGCTGGCGATTGGCGGCCGCATGCGCGACGCGGCCGAGAAACTGGGCCAATTCCACTTCGGCCAATCGCTTCGCACTCAGGAGGCTGCCCTCGCGGGACTGCAAGAACTGCTCAACCTGCTCTCGAGCCGCCGCGAGGACGAGCTGGCCCGGACGATCAAGTCACTGCGAGCGGCTGCCGGCGATTTGGCGGGGCTCGCACAGCGGCAAGCGGCCATGCAAGAGGAACTCGACGGCGCGGCTGGCGAGCCAGACGCGGCCGAACAAAAGCGGCGCTTGGAGCGGCTGGCGCGCGGGCTAAAGCAACTGGCTCAGGACGCTCAGCAGCAGGGCCGCCGGCTCCAGCGGCTGCGTGCTCCCCAGGCTGCGGCGGCGGCGGGCCAGGCAGGCGATCGCAGCGCCGCCGCCGGACAATCGGCCGGTCAGGGCAACGCCGCCGACGCCCAGGAGCAATCGCGCCAGGCGCGGCGGCGCCTGGAAGAGGCGCAAGCCCGTGTCGCGGAAGCGATCGCTCAGGCCGAGCAGGAGCTGGCCCAGCAGCAGCTCGCCCGCATGGAGCAGTGGATCGGCGGACTCTTGGCGCGGCAAAATAACGTCGTCGCGGAGATCGTTCGACTCGAACAGTCCAAGGCCAGCGGCGGGGCGCTTCCTGCGGCTGCTGCCGACGCCTTGAGGAATCTCACGGCCGAACAGCGGCTCATCGCCGACGAGACTGAGCAATTGCGGCTGAAGATGGCGGATCAATCGGCGTTTGCCTTTGCGCTTGAGGGCGCGCGGCAGGAGATGCTGCGGGCGGCGGGACTCTTGGCCCGTGGCCAGACCGGTGAACCGGCGCGCCAAGCCGCACAAGCCGCCGCCACGCGCCTGGCGCAGATGCTGGCGGCCTTGGAGCCCGATTCGGCGATGCCGCCGACCGCTCCTCCCC
>JAKEHX010000476.1 GCA_022614795.1 Planctomycetaceae bacterium
AATGAATCCCGTAGCGGAACTCGCCAGAGTTCCGAATCCGCAGAAAAACCTGAAGTCTGGCGACTTCAGCTACGAAAGATTCACAACCTCTCCGCGAAAGGGCGTCCATTCGCGGAGCGAAAGGCGACACTGTGTATCGCAGCCGTAACAATCGGCGCGGCGTGCGCACTTGACGTTGCAATTGCGATCAAGGCACACGACGATACGGCCAGTGGCAGCACGGCACGATCAAGGGGAATCTACATGTCGCTTTCGCGTGGTTCGGTTAGTATCGTCGCTTGGCTTCTCGTCGCGATCGCGGGCTCAAGTCTCTTTGGCCAAGAGCGAACCGACTGGCCGCAGTTCCTTGGCCCCGCGCGGAACGGAATTTCATCCGAGAAGGGACTGATCGATACGCTCCCCGCCAGCGGCCCGAAAGAGGTCTGGCGCGTGAAAGGGGGCGTCGGCATGTCGGGCCTGGTCGTTACCGGCGATCGGGCCCTCACGCTTGTGCAGCGGGACGGCCAGCAATGGCTGATCGCGCTCGACAGGACGACCGGCAAAACGATCTGGCAATCGCCGCTGGCATCCGAATACACGAATCAAATGGGCGACGGCCCGCGGGCCACGCCGACCATTGCTGGCGACCAGGCCTTCGCCTTCACCGGCGAAGGAATTCTGGCCGCGGTCAGCCTCGAAGGGGGCAAGCCGCTCTGGTCGCACAACGTCGTCGAAGAGCTGAAAGGCAAGCCGGCCGACTACGGCATGGCCAGCTCGCCGCTGGTCGTGGGAGACAGCGTCATTGTCGTGGCCGGCGCTCCGCGGGCCACGCTCGCCGCCTATAGCGCCAAGACGGGCAAGCTCGCCTGGACCGCAGGGGACGACCCGGCCGGCTACTCCTCCCCTGCCCTGCTCACTCTTAGCGGCACTCCTCAAGTGGTCGCCTATACCGGTGCCTCCGCCATCGGCGTCGATCCCAAATCCGGGACGCTGCATTGGCGATATCCCTACGAAACCGATTTCAACTGCAACATCGCCACTCCCCTGGCCGTTGGCGGCAACGTCTTTATTTCCTCCGGCGAGAACCACGGGTGCGTGCTCTTGAGCCTGGCCAAACAAGGGGACCAGTTCACCGTCCAGGAGGTCTGGAAGAGCCTGGGCTCGCAAAGCGTCCTGCGCAACGAGTGGCAAACTTCCATCCTCCTCGACGGCCATCTCTATGGCTTCGATAACGTGGGCAGCGCCGGCCCGGTGACGCACTTGGCTTGCGTGAATGCCGCAACGGGCAAGCGCGTCTGGCAAAAGCTGCGTTTCGGCAAAGGAAACCTGATCGCCGCCGACGGCAAGCTTTGGATCTCAACCATGAATGGCGAGCTGGTCCTGGTGCGGGCAACGCCTAAGGAATACGAAGAACTCGGCCGGGCCACCGTCATCGGCTCGACGAGACAGGCCCCTGCCCTGTCGGACGGCCGGCTCTTCCTGCGCGACGACGCCGAGATTGTCTGCCTCGATGTGCGAAAGCCTTAGTGCGGGCTAGTGATGAGTTCACGCCGGTGATTGCCGCTACTCTTCCACGGCCGGCATTGGCGGCTCGGGGGTCGCGGCATGAATGCCGATCCACTCGCGCGACAGCTCGTCGTCGAAGAACAAAAGCCACGTCCGCACGGGGACCCGGCGCTCGGCGAGGACGCGGCGAATGATCGGCACCGCGCCGTTCAGATCGGTCAGGGCCAGGTCGATATACGAATAGCGCAGGCCGCTGCCGCCGCCAATGCAGCCGCCCACCTTGGCCGCCGCCAGCGCCGGGTTCAGCTCGTCCTCGATCGCCCCGCGGAACTCGACCCGCTGATTGCCTGGCACCTCGCTCGCGTCGATCTTGATGTAGCAGAACAGTTCGCCGCACCGCGAGTGACAGGCTGACGTGAAGATCAGCCCCGATTGGACATTGCGGAACATCTCGACGTCGAGCACCGTCGCGTAGATCATGTCGGCCCGCGCGGGATAATCGTCCGCTTCGCCGCGGGGTTCAATTTGCACGCTGCTCCACCGCGGCTCATCGATCGAGATGTCGGCCAGGCGCGTTAGGGGAAGCTGCTCCT
The DNA here is from genome assembly GCA_022614795.1 of Planctomycetaceae bacterium. GTDB lineage: Bacteria > Planctomycetota > Planctomycetia > Pirellulales > Pirellulaceae > CAYLLN01. The sequence continues at coordinate 2,079 of JAKEHX010000476.1, forward strand.
GGATGCTCCGCACCAGCGCCCCGACGGTCGCCTGGGCCCGGTCCATCGGCAGCGGGCGGAGTTTGGCTTCGGGGCTGTCCGAAACCAGGCTGATGGCACCGATCCAGGTGTCAAGGACATACTCGCCCATCAGCGTTTCGGACGCCACGAAGGCGGCGCTGCGGGCCATCTGCTCGTCGAACTTTTGCTGCGGAAAGTCAAACCACAGGTCGATCTTTCGGGCCGGGGCGAGGCTGGCGGCAACGACCGCACCGGTGATATTCGTCCCCACGCGGGCCTCGACCGTCATGATCGTGTGCGGCACATCCTCGGGCAGCCGGTTCGGATAGAACTCCCAGCCGGCGATTTTGGGCGCCCGTTCGAGCAGCGACCGCAGCACGGGCCGCAGCCAGCGATGAGACTCGGGCGTGATCACCAGCCGGTGCCCGTCCTGGCTGCGGGCGGGGCCATATTCCCACATCAGCCGCGGATCGACCGCCCCCAGGTAATCGTGCATCCAACGAACGAGGTCCCAGTCGGACTTGCGATGAAAGAGAGCCGACAGATCGGTGGTCTTGCCCTGGAACGCCCGCCACCAGGCGTCGATGGCGCCGAACACCTGGTTGCGGTGCGCCATCTCCAGCGAATTGGCCGGATCGGCAAAGAGCCAACGCATCGAAATTCCTCCACGCCGGCGTCATCATAGGTCCGTGCACAGCCCCCCCGCAATCAAGGCCGCCTTTGGAGTGCGGCGACTTGTCGCCGCTTTAAGATTCTCGGCATTCGCTGAATGCCGGAATCCGAATTCCCAAAGCGGCG
>JAKEHX010000477.1 GCA_022614795.1 Planctomycetaceae bacterium
AAAGCACCAGCGAGGTTGTCGGCGAAGCGAGGATCTTGTCGGCTTCGCGGATCTGATGGGTCATCATCTCCGTCTTAAGCCGTTCGCGGGCGTCGCCGGGCGGGGGATCGCTGCCGGTATTGGGGAGGTTGGTCACCAGGGCGACCGATTCGATCTTGAGCCAATTGAGCCCGATGGGGCGGGTCAGATCGCCCACCAGCTCAATCGTTTTCACGTCGGCCGGGGCGTCTTCTTCGGGCGTTTGGCCGCGCATCAGCGGCGTGGCGCAGCCCGCAAGGGCCGCGGCCCCGCCCGCCAGGCCGGCGACCAGGAATTGACGGCGATCGAGCGCGGAGCAGCAAGGAGAGGGCGTCATGCCGTGATGGACTCCGAGGCGGGAGCAAGCTGGCAGCCGGTCCCTCGGCGCGCGATACTCCCAGGGGCGGCGAACGATACGCGCGGCGCCGCGGGCCGTCAATGCAGAAATGGCGTGCTAGCAGAGGCGAATGTCGAATGTCGAAAGTCAAATGACGAATGAAATCCGAATGACGAATGACCCAACGACCAAGTTGAACGCGCCAGTTGCCCGCGACTTGTCTTCGCCATTCGGATTTCGACATTGATTCGTCATTTGAATTTCGACATTCGTCATTTCGATTATGAACAAAGCCTTCATCCGCGAACCCGATGCGACCGACGTGTATTGCCCCAAATGCGGCGCGGCGGGGACGAGCGCGCCGTGGGTTGCGGTCGAAAGCCACGTCCCGCCTGAGGCCCGGCGAAAACTGGCGGCGACGGCGTTTTTCTGCTCCACGCCGACGTGCCCGGTTGCTTATTTCGATGCTTTAGAGGCCGTCGTATTGGCGGACCAGCTCGTGCGGCCCGTGTTTCCCAAGGACCCCGCGGCTCCGCTGTGCCCTTGCTTTGGCCTCTCGCGGGAGGATGTCGAGGCCGACGCCGCCGAGCGGGTGCCGCGGCGGATTCGCGAGCTGTTGGCCAAGTCGAAGACGTCTGCTGCCCGATGCGAAACGACGTCGCCGACTGGCCGCAACTGTCTGCCGGAAGTGCAGCGGTATTATTTTCGGGTGAAGAGTGGAGTGAGTGGTGAGTAGGTGAGCGGTGAGTGGTCACTTGTCATTCGTCACTTGTCATTTGTCACTTGTCATTTGTCTTATGGCCACCACTCCAGAATTGCTCCCGTTCGGTGGCCGAAGATTAAACAACCGACGATGGCCGCACCGAGAGCGGCCAGCAAGACCGCGCCGCTGGCGATATCGAGTGCGGCGCCGACGTTGGGGTTGTGCTCGCGGTCAACTTCGCGTGCCAGCCGCTCGATTGCCGAGTTGAACAGCTCTGCGGCCAGGACGGCGGCGATGCAGAGGATGAGGAGGCACCACTCGACGAGGTTGACGCGGAGGATTCTAGCCAGCGCGACGACCGCTACGGCCATGCCTAAGTGCACGCGGAAACTGCCCTGTCCGCGCATGCCGGCGCCAATGCCCCGGAAGGCGTCGGCGAATTTTTCAAACCAAGAGCGGCGGGGCACGAAAGTCCAAGGTCCAAGGTCCAAGGTCCAAAGTTGGATCAATCATACCTGCTCGACGTTGGACTTTGGACCGCGGACTTTGGACTGCTATCCGTTAACCCGCCGATGAATCAGCGCGACCCCGATCACCATCGCCGAGCCAATCAGCGTGGTAAGGGCGGACGTCACGAGCAGTCCTTGGGGCAACAAGGCGACCAGGCCGGCTGCCAGGCCAACCACGGCGCCGGTTCCCGCGCCGATGGGAGCCGCCAGCGTGCTGCGAAAATGCAACAGGCCGACGATCAGCCCCAAGAACAAACCCCCCAAAAAGCCCGTGGCCAGAGAGACCGAAAGCTGGAAACCGTCGACGCGTCCCTCCCCGGCCAGCCGGACCAGCGGCGTGAACCCAGCGACGATCGCGGCGCAGGCTGTCATCAGTACAAAGAGTCCGGACAGGGAAAACCCCTTCCGCACCATTCCTTCTTCGGCGGCGCCGTTCATCTCGCCCATGGCTAATTCCCTTGTGGCAGCTTGCCGTCGCTGCGATGTGCCAGCTCGGCCAGCACTGGTGCCCCGGTCGTGTTCGAAAGGAAGCGGATGCTGCCGTCCCCCATTGCAAACATGGCTCCACCAGGATGTTGGCTGCCAAAGCCGCCGACCCAGAGGGGGCTTCCCGGTGCGGCGACGGCGCCCTTGGGGGCCGCGGCTCCGACGTCGGCGGGCACGGCGGGATCCGCGGGCTTCTCCACATCGTCGATCGCGGGCACCGCATCCGGCGGCGGCGGTGGAACGGGGTCAGTCGGTCCGCCAGGCCTAGGCAGCCCTGTCGCGAAGGTGAGCGAATTGACGCCGGTGCCCACATTTCGCAGCGTCGCCCGCGTGCCGCTCATCCAGAATAGGTCCCAGGCATCGGGGATCTTCTCGCCGATGAAGATCGTATGCGATGAGCCGTCGGTGACGTCGTCGTAACGGACCTTACTGTTAAGGAAGAAGACGCCGTTGTCCTTGGCGTCGATCGGCTTCTCCGAATCGTGGTGCACGCCGGCATAGTGGCTGCTGGCGTTGTTCCCGGCCGCGCTCGACGGGCAATCCAACGTGCGAATCGTCACGCCCGAGGCCGGGGCATTCTTGGGGTGATAAACGCTCAGTGTTTTGTCGATGGCGTTCCACGTGTTCCGCTCTTCGAGGAACGGCAGGATCTGAATGATCCAGTTGTGGTGGTAGCCGATCTGGGCGTTGACGATCGGCCCCTTGGCGTCGAGAGTACCGTGGGGATAGTACCCGTGGGCCATTTCATAGTTATGCACGGCAATAATGAGCTGGCTGAGGTTGTTGGCACAGCTCGACCGGCGGGCCGCTTCGCGAGCGGCTTGCACGGCCGGCAAGAGCAAGGCGACCAGCACGCCAATAATGGCGATCACGACGAGCAACTCGACGAGGGTGAATGCGGGACGGCGGTTCATGGGAAGCTCCGTGAGGAGGTGGGGGTCGGGGTTCGGGGGTCGGAGGTCAGAGGTCAGAGGTCAGAGGTCGGAGGTCAGCTTCACGCCGAGCGAGGACGCGGCGGAATTCGTCGGCGGGATACACTGCTTCGACGATGATTTTCTTCGCTAGCGGATCGACCGTGATGGTCACCTGGCCGGCATCGGCTGCGTCGGCTGCATCCATAGATACCGGTGCTTGCCAGGTCTCGCCCTGATAGGCCGAGTCCCCTTTCAACTTCAGGGCGGCACGCGCCAAGCCCGCGTCGGCCAGCCACTCGGCCTGCAACTGGTCGCCGTAACGGCGCGACTGGCGATGTCCGGCAATGAGCGCCTGGACGAGTGCACCCGCAATCATCGTCACGACCAGCAAAGCGACCATCGCCATGACGAGGGCAGCCGCACGGCGGCGAGCGGACGGCAATGGAGACCGTTTCATGGTGCTGCCTCCTTTATGACGGC
>JAKEHX010000478.1 GCA_022614795.1 Planctomycetaceae bacterium
ACTCCCCACCATCGCCAAGTCGGCCCAACTCCTCCGCTCCGACGAGTTGCGGCCGGCTGATCTGGTCGCCCACTGCCTGGCCCGTATCGAACAATTCGAAGCCGATGTCCACGCCTGGGTGCTCGTCGATGCCGACGGGGCCCGCCGCGAGGCTCGCCGGCTGGGGGATTTGGCCGACAGCGGCGAGTGGCTGGGGCCGCTGCACGGCATTCCGATCGGCATCAAGGACATCATTGATGTCGCGGGCTGGCCGACGCGCTGCGGCTCGCCCCTGAGGACCGGGCATGTCGCAAATCAGGACGCCCCGGTGGTCGCCCGCCTGCGCAAGGCCGGCGCGATCATCTTGGGCAAGACCGTGACCACCGAGTGGGCCGGGTTCGATCCGCCGATCACGCGCAATCCATGGGACCTCGCCCATACGCCCGGCGGGTCGTCGAGCGGCAGCGCGGCCGCGGTGGCCTTGGAAATGTGCCATGCCGCCTTGGGCACTCAAACCGGCGGCTCGATCATCCGCCCAGCCGCCTTTTGCGGCGTCGCCGGCCTCAAGCCCGGATACGGCGACATCAGCCTGGACGGCATCGCGCCGCTTACGCTGCACCTCGATCACGTTGGGCCAATTGCCCGGACCGTGGCCGACCTGTATGCGGTCTGGCAGCCGCTGGCGATCGGGGCCCACGGCAGCATCGACAGCCTGTTCACCATGAAATGGGCCCGTCACGACCTGGAGTTCTGGCTCGATTGCTACGGGGCGAACAAGACGCTGTTTGTGCTCGAAGGGCCGCTCGTCGACCGGGCCAGCGCCGAGGTCCGCGAGATCACGGGCCGCGCCATCGACCGTCTCAGGAGTTCGGTCTGGGTCCGGCCGCTCGCCTTGCCCGATTCGTTCCGCGACATCGTCACCTGGCATCGCCGCGTGATGGCGGCCGAAGCGGCGGCCTACCATCGCCAGACGTTTCCTTCGCAGCGGGACCAATACGGCCCCCAAATCTCCGCTTTGCTCGACGAAGGACGCCAAGTCGCGGCCGTCGATTATGCGCAGGCCCTCATCGAGCGCGAACGGGTGCGCAGCGAGCTGGCGGCGCTGCTCGGCGCGAATCAGGACCTCTTGGGCTGCATGGTGATGCCGGCCACGCTTACCCCCGCGCCGGGCCTGGAAACCACGGGCGACCCAGCGTTCAACTCCCCCTGGAGCTATCTCGGTCTCCCGTCGCTGACAATTCCTTGCGGCCGGGCGGCGAGCGGCTTGCCTGTGGGCCTGCAATTCATCGCCCTGACCATGCCGCAGGTCTTTGCGATGGCGGGCTTATGCGAGCGAGTGCTCTCATTCCGCGATCGGCCACCGCTGCTGGAGATCGTGTGAAATTCAAATGACGAAGGACGAAATTCAAATGACGAAGGAAGCACGAATGACGAATGTCGAAGGAACCTTCTCATTCGTCATTTGATTTTCGTCATTCTTTCGTCATTTGACTTTCGACATTCGACATTACCCCGGCCTGCGTTAGCCAGAAACAGTCGCGCTGACGGCCGCGCTCCAGGGGCCGGTCTCACCGCGGGTGCTGACCCAGCGGAGCCAGTAGGTGATCGTCTTGTTGGCGTCGGCCCCGTCGAAGGCGATGACGTGCGGCGTCCGCGTGTCGAGCGTGACGAACGCCAGGTCGGAAGCGCTGGTGGGCGGCGGCGTGCCGACTTTCATCCAGATCTCGCAGCCGCGGACCCCCGCCGGCTTGGCCTTGCTGGTCGGCGTCGCGCTGTCGGAGAAGTGGATCGTGTGCTGCAGCCGCTGCGACGTATCGACCTTCCCGACGGGAGCGGTCGCCGGCGGCCCGCTGGGCGTCGGCGTCGTATCGGGCACCGTGATTCCCGCCGCCGCCTTGTCGGTATCACTGACCGACGGCGTGGCCTGAATCTTCCGCACCAGCGCCCGAATGGCTGCGGTGAGCGTCTCCCGATTGGCGTCCTTGGTCTGCGTCGCCGCCTCCGCCGCGGCCTGGGCTGTCTGCTGGGCCGAAAAACCGCTGTTCCAAGCCGTTTGCGCCGTGGTGACCGGCGTCATATCGCCAGCAACCAGCCCATACCCAGCCAGGTTGCCATTGACCACGGCCACAAAACTCGTCTGCCAGGCGTCAAAGTTCGCATCGGTCCGCGGGATATAGTCGGCCATGAATGAACCCTCTCTGAAATGCCGTAACCCATTGCCATTAAACGACTTACCAAGTCCGGTGGGGATGAGAACGCCTCGTCCGGACCGAGGAACGGACGGTCCGTTCCGATCCCCGGACCGCTCGCGGATGTCACCGCCTGGTCCGTTTCCCTCCCCAATCCGCTCGTTCCGATCCGCGGCCGGCCTGTTCCCATCACCGCTTCGCCCGGTCCTCGGCACGCTGAGCCGTTCCGCGGCACGGTTCATCCGCTCGTCGGCCCGGTTGCCCCGCTGAGGCCGCGCCGCTGATCGCGCGCCCCCACGCACGCCCGATTGTCCGCGCGACGGAGCAAAGTCAACGATCCATCGGCCGCTGTCGAGAACACACTGGGCCGCGGATCGCGCGGATCAACGCGGATCGGCAAAGGCCAGTACGGGTTCCTCTTCTCTTTCCCGTGAGTAGAGCGGAGCCCGTACTTCCGCCGCAGCTGTCCGCGCACGCACGATGCTATACTGCGTCCGTGCTGCATCATCATCTGTTCGGCCACACTTCGACCATACCGTGGGGATGAGAACGGTGTTCATTCACGTTGATCCGGACTCGCGGCTGGGGAAAGTCATTACGGTGGCGGGATTGCCCTTGTTTGCGGCGCTTCTCTTATACCAGTTGGCGGACTTCGGCCGCGCCTTCCGGAGCTGCCGCTGGCCGGCCGCCGCGGGCGTCATCGTGGAGTCGGTGTCGTGCCTGGAACAGGGCGGGCTGGGTTGGGAAGATGGCTTCATGCTTCTGGTCGGCACTGCCGGCATCATTCTTGGGGCCAGGGATTTATGCCAGGCGATCCGGTGGCTGGCGCCTTGGCGTTAAAACCTGCCGACGCTAGCCCGCCGCCCAAGCCTGCGCCTCCGGCTGCGGGTTAAACGAGGCCGCGGCTGGGCCTTCGACCTTCGACCTTCGACCCCAAGCGACCTTCGACCTTCCTACCCCACATCCCCCAAATCCAGCGCCTCGCCATACCGGTTGAGCACCATCCGCCGCAGGCGAGCAAAGTCCGGGTTCGCCAGGTCAGGGTCTGACGAGATCAGCGCCTGTGCGTCGCGGCGGGCCTCTTCGACCACGGCCACATCGCGCACCAGGTCGGCAATCCGCAGCGGAGGCAGACCATGTTGCTTGGTGCCGAACAGATCGCCCGGCCCGCGCAGACGGAAGTCGATCTCAGCCAGCTCAAAGCCGTCGCTGCTCGTGGTCAGGGCATTCAGCCGTTGTTGCGATTCGTCCGACTGCGGATTGGCAAAGACGCATAGATAGCCCGGGTGGCTGCCGCGGCTGATCCGGCCGCGGAGCTGGTGGAGCTGCGCCAGGCCGAACCGCTCTCCCCCTTCGACGGTCATCAGCGTGGCGTTGGGCACATCGACGCCCACCTCAACGACGCTGGTCGAAACAAGCACGTTCGTCCGGCCCGCATGAAACGCCTGCATCACCGAGTCCTTCTCGGTGGGCGTCATCCGGCCGTGCAAGAGGCCGAGCTTGTAACCGGCAAGCTCGCCGCGGGCCAGCACGTCAAAAGTCTCCTGCACGTTGGCCGCATCAAGCGCTTGGGGCGCTTCGCTCTCTTCGACCAGCGGCGCGATCACGTAGCCCTGCCGGCCCGCGTCGAGCTGCTTGCGGAAGAATTGCCACCACTTTTGCCGCTGCAGGTCGCTGGCCAGGTACGTGTTCACCTTCTGCCGGCCCGGCGGCGGCTCGCGGAGCGTCGAAACGTCCAGATCGCCAAACAGCGTCATGCCGACCGTGCGCGGAATCGGCGTGGCGGTCATCACCAGGTAGTGCGGATCGACCCCGGCCTTTTTCAGCGCCGCACGCTGCCGCACGCCGAAGCGGTGCTGTTCGTCGATGACCACCAGGCCCAGTTTGGCGAACTCGACCCCCGACTTGGCCACCGCATGCGTCACCGCCTGCGTGCCGATCACGATGTCGAGCTGGCCCGCAGCGATTTTGGCCAGCAGCTCTTGCCGCTCCGCCGGGCTGAGCGAGCCAGTGAGCAGGCCGATCCGCACCTTGCTCGCCGCCAAAGCCCGGCCGAGCGTCTGCACGTGCTGGCGGGCGAGGATTTCGGTCGGGGCCATCAGAGCTGCCTGGTGGCCGTGTGCCACGGCCAGCAGCATTGCGTACATCGCGACGACCGTCTTGCCGCTCCCTACGTCTCCCTGGAGCAAGCGGTTCATCGGGTGCGGCCGGGCCATGTCGCGGCAAATCTCGTCGATCGCCCGCCGCTGACCCGCCGTCAACTCGAAAGGAAAGAGCCGCGTGATTCGAGAGTCGATCTTGGCATTCACGGGCAGGGGAGGCGCGGCCCGCTGATGCTCCAGGCGAAACTTGCGAATCGCCAGGGCCACTTGCAACACGAGCAGCTCCTGATAGATGAACCGCCGCCGGGCCCGCTCGAGGCTCGGATGGTCGCTCGGCTCATGAATCTGCGGCAGGGCCTCGGCGATGGGAGCCAGACCTTGGGCCGCGAGGAATTGCTCGGGAAAGACGTCGTCCACCAGGCCCGCATGCGTTTCGACCACGCCGCCGACAATCCGCCGCATCTGGTTCTGGCTGATCCCTTCCGTGAGCGGATAGACGGGCAGAATCCGCCCGCTGGGCACGTCCTCATCGTCGGCCAGGAACTCGACCCGCGGATGGATCATCTCCCACCGCATCCCCTCCATCTTCGGCTCGCCCGAAACCATCAGCCGCCGGCCGCCCTGCAGCTTCTGCCGCATCCAAGGCTGGTTGAACCAGAGGCAGCGGAGGTACTTCGTCCCCTGCCGCAGCAGCATCCCCAGGAGCGACTTGCCGGGGCCGGTGTTCCGCAGATCGACCTCCTCGATCACACCGACAACGCTGGCCGGCCGCCCTTCCTCGAGCTGGTCAATTTCGCGCAGCTCGGAGAGGTCCTGATAGGCCCGCGGGAAGAAAAACAGGAAATCGCGGGCGTAGAACAGGTCGAGCTTCGCCAGCAATTCCGCCCGCTGCGGCCCGACCCCCTTGAGAAACTGCGCCGGCGCAGCGAGCAGCTCGGCAGGTGATTTGTCGGCAAATTCAGGCATGGGGGTATTCTACGAAGCGGCCCGCGCGAAGGAACAATGGACCGCGGATTTCGCGGACCACGCGGATCAGCGACAATTGATAGCGGCCGCATCCGCGTGCTCGGTGTCATCCGCGTTTCACTCGTTTGACTGATCATGACAACTCATCAACGGTTGTTCGCCCTGGTTGGATTGTTCGCTATCGGCGTGGTCAGTCCATTGGCCGCCCAAGCGCCGCCTCCGTCGTGGGTCGAGATGTTCGATCAGGGCGAGGTCGATCCCAACCTTAAAGGGATCAGCACGCCGCGGGGCATCAAGCTCGAAATCGTGGCAGAGGGCGTCGCGGTTGGACAGCCGCTGGCGATAGCGTTTGGCGAGCACGCGGGCATGTTGATTTTGCAGGCCAAAACACGCCGGTCGCCGGAGCAACTTGTGGAGCTGCGCGACGCCGCGGCCAATGGCAAGTTCGGAATGTCCGGGATCGTCATGCGCGATCTGGAGGGATACACGAGTCTCCTGGTCGATGACGGCTGGTTCTACTTCGCAGGCAAGGGGCAGGTAATCCGCCGGCGCGCGATGGATGGCCAGCTTGCGGAGACAGCACTGGCGGCAGCGGACGCGAAGCAGGGTCCGCCAACCAACGTCTCGCCTGACCGGAAGTGGATCGAGCAAACGCTCATTCGCGGCCTGAGCGACAAGTCAGCCGACCAAACCGGCGGCCTGGCGCAAGGTCTGGACGGCGCCCTCTATCTCGCCATCGGCGGCACCGTCAATCGGGCCGAAAGCTGGGACAGATCGAAGGCGACCATCCTGGGAAGCGGAGCAATCTTCCGCTTTCGACCCGACGGATCGAAAATGCAGGAATTCGCTCGCGGCTTTGCAATTCCCACCGGCTCCCCGGCCCAAGACGCCGTGGGCAACTTCTTTCAGGCCGACAAGCTCTCGTCCGGCTCACGACTCGTTCACGTACTCGAAGGGGGCGACTATGGCTGGCGAGCCGACATCGACCCGCCGCGACTCGATCGTCCTGGTACATTGCCCGCCATGCTGCAGTCCGCATCGCTGACGGCAAACTCCGCGCTCGTGTGTCGCGGCCGGGCATTTCCAAAGCAACTGCAAGGCGTGCTTCTCGCGGCGGATGCCCAGTCGGCCGTCGTGCAGGCCCACGTCATCGCGCTAGAGGGCAATACGTTCGCGGCCCGCCAGCAATTCCACCTCCTGCGCGGCGAGCGAGATTCGTTTGGGCCCAGTGTCCTGACGATGGGCCCCGAGGGTGCGATTTACCTCGTCGCGTCCCACCCCGCCGGCAACCGCATTTTGCGGCTCACCTGGTCTGGCACGAAGTCCACCCCGGCGATTGAAACTCCCGTGCTGGCGAAATATGAGCTTCCAGCGCCGCTTTCTCCGGCCGACTGCCTGGCGCTCGCCCAGGACAAGTCGAAACCGGCAGCCGAGCGCGCCGCCGCGCTGGGATGGGCGTGCCGGCAGTGGGACAACAAGGTGCTCGATGCTTGCCTGGCAATCTTCGAGGACGAAAACGCCGACCTCATGCGGCTGGCTGCCGATGCCCTGGGGGACCACTTGCCGGACGATGCCGAGACTCAACAGCGGCTAGCCGACACCATGCAGCACAAGTTGCTACAGGGGCCGCTTCCGGTGCGGCGGTCGCTGTACATCGCCCTGGGCAAGCTCGGCACCAGGCTCGACACGACGCCGGAGTGGATCTTCGAAGCGACGTCGGTCACGCCGGATGTCCATGCCAATCGTTACCTGTTCGACGCTCACGTGCGGGCGGCGGAAATGCCCAAGGGCTGGGCCACGGAACTATTGCTCGGCAATCTGGAGGTCGCCCTGTTTGATGCCAATCCCGAGCCCCAGGAGCGCGACCGTCTGAAGAAATTCGTCACGGCGACCGCCGAGCAGATGCGGACCCGGGAGCTGGCCAACTTCCTCGACAAGTCGATCAAGGGCGAGAAGGATTACTTCTCGAAGCTCGACGCGCCGCTTCAGGCGCGCCTGCTCGCGGCCTACCAGAACGTGCTCGTCGATCCGCCGGTCCATGCCGACGCGGTGGCTCAGTGGCTCGAAAAACACCCTTCGCCAGCGCCGGAAGTGCTGCTGGCCACCTGGCAAACGCTCGGCAAAGTCGGCACATCCAAGCCGGAAATGACAACCGCCCTCGTCAAGCCGCTTCTCGCCTCGGGCAAGCTCGACGCCGCACTTAGGCCGAGCGTCATCGCCGCCTTGGAGCGCCACCGCGATCCGGCGAAGCGCGGCGAAATCGACGCCTTGATCGAATCGGTGAAGCGGGCAAGCGAGAAGCAGTAGGCTTGCAGGCAGCCTCCATATCAATTGGACTCAATCCGGCTTGCTTCGCCGCACGGGCCGCAGGCGGCGTAGAAATGCCAGCCCCATGCCAAGTAGCGCCACGAGATACAGGCTGAACCAGATGCCGAAATAGGCCGGCCCATCCATGAACTCGATCGGTGAGATATTGCGGGCAACCGGACCCGTTGAGGACCAGGCAACCGCCGCCAGGACCCAAGTTAAAAGCCCCGTCGTCCACAGTGCCAGAATGGCCAGCGCCGCGAAACGGCACCAGGCGGGGATCGGCTGCGTGCGCGGCGTCTTGGGCGGCTGATGAATGCGCTCGCGATATTGTTCGACGAGGTCGAATGCCTCGTGCCGCTCGTAGGCCGGGACTTCAACCAGCTCGTCGTCGCCGCGGAATGAGCGCCGGGGATGCAGGCCCGCCTTGGCGAGCAACTCCGCGCAGCGGCCGGTCTTGAGCTTGGAACTCGCTGCGGCCACGACGACCCAACTGTCATGATCCAACCCGGCGGCCAGCGGGCCAGGCGCGTGCGGATCGTCCTGGGCCTTGGCCACCGCCGTCAGCACCGAGCGAATCTGGCCCAGCGACTTGGCCGGCTTGCCGTCAAGCGCCTTGGCCTCGGCCGAATCGAACACCAGTGTCGAAGGCTTGCCCGGCTGCGGCTCCCAGTCGCTGTTGCCGTAGCAGGCCAATAGAAAACGATACAGGCGGACCTGCATCCGGGCCAACCAGGCCGCGCGGGGAGTTGCGCCGACAGTCTCCTCGGCCGCGGCGAGTCGTTGCCGCCAATCGGAGATCAGTTGGTCGCGGGTTGTGGTCATAACCAACCACCATCCCAGGCATCACGATCCGCGTGATACCAACAGTTGCTTCACTACCTCGACGATCTTCTCCGGGGCCGCCATTCGCCCCGCCCCGACCTGCCGGCAGCTCAGCCAGCCTGACTCGGGGTCAATGAATTGTACGCCGTCAGCCCGCAATTGTGCCACGTTGCGCTGGACGGCTTGCTTCTCCCACATGGCCGTGTTCATCGCTGGGGCCACGAGCACGCGGCCGGTAAACGCCAGGTACAGCGTTGAAAGCAGGTCGTCGGCCAGGCCGTGCGCCGCCTTGGCCAGAAAATCGGCGGACGCCGGCGCCACGATTAATAGCTCCGCTCGCTCGGCCAGCTCAATATGCGCGCCCAGAGGAAATTGCGCTTCGTCAAAGACTTTGCGGGCGACCGGGCGGCCGGTCAGGGCGGCAAACGTCGCGGCGCCGACAAACTGCTCCGCCGCCGCCGTCGTCACCACGGTCACGCCCGCGCCTGCCTGCACGAGCTGGCTGACCAGGGCCGCGGTCTTGTAGGCCGCGATGCCGCCAGTCACTCCCACGACAATTTCGCGGCCGTTCATGTCTGACGTGGACTAGAAAGTCTAAAGATCGCCCAAGTCCAGCTCCATCGACTCGCCCGTTCCCTGAAATTCGCCGACCAACTTCACCTGCTGCGATGCATCGAGATAAATCTTGTCTTCCAGGATTTCCTGGAGCACGACCTGCATCTTGTCCTGCGTGCTCAGGTCCACCAGCGGCCGGCTGCCGGCGTTGAGCTGCACGAGCCGCTTCTGAATCAGCGTGCTCAGCTTAAAGCGGCCTCCGACTTTGATGACGATCTGCTCTTCTCTCAAGGCATCGAGCATGGCGGCTCCTTGGCGTGGCGGGACAGTATGGCACAGATTTCGCGAACGGCCGTGGGCACGTCGCGGTTGATGACTTCGTAACGATAGCGGTCTTTGAAGGCCAGCTCGCGGCGGGCGACTTCCAGGCGGCGGCGGATCGATTCCTCGGTTTCGGTTTGGCGCTGACGAAGACGGCGCTCCAGCTCGTCGATCGATCCGCTGTGAAGGAAGATGCTGAGCAAGTCGGGATGCTGGAGCATCACGTCGGTTGCACCCTCGACATCAATCTCCAAGATTACCCACTTTCCCGCCGCAAGTCCAGAGGCCACTTGACTTTGCAGCGTGCCGTACCAGTCTCCCCGGCCATAAACTTCTTTACACTCCAGGAACTCGCCGGCTGCTCTCCGCCGGGCGAATTCTTCGTGCGACAGGAAAAAGTAGTTGACCCGCTCGACCTCGTCCTCTCGGGCCTTGCGCGTGGTCGCCGAAACGCTCAGCACCAGCGGCAACGGGCAGCTTCCCGGCCGCAATAGCTCGCGCACGACGGTCGATTTTCCCGCGCCCGATGGGCCGGAAATGACGACCAGGCGTCCGGGCGGCTGAGGAGAAGTCATTGGGGCTTGGTCACTCGTCATTTGACTTTCGTCATTCGACATTTTGGATCATCTCCCGCATCCGTTCGATCGATGATTTCATCTCGATCACGTGCCGGGCAATTTCGGCGTCGTTGGCTTTGGAGCCGATCGTGTTCGTCTCGCGGAACATCTCCTGCGTCAGGAACTCGAGCTTGCGGCCGCTCGACTCGTCCGTTGCCATCACCGTATCGAACTGCTCCAAGTGGCTTCGCAGCCGCACGATCTCCTCGGCGACGTCGCTCCGCTCAGCGAAGATGCCGACCTCGCGGACGATGTCTGCCGGCTGGATTTGAACGCCCAGCTCGCCCAAGAGCTTGTTGAGCCGATCGCTGAGGCGCGAGCGGAAGGCATCGACCACCTGCGGAGCGCGGCGCTCGACCGCGGCCAGCTCGGCGGCGATCGCGCGGGCGTTGGCGGCCAGGTCCGAGGCCATCGACCGCCCCTCATCGGCCCGCATCCTGGCGAGGCTATTCAGCGCCTCGGACAGCACCGACTCGATCAGCGGCCATTGCAACTCGATCTGCGCCAGCTCCGCCGTCGGCTCGCGGACCACGCCTGGCAGGGTGAGCAGCGACGCGAGCGGCACCGACTCGCCCTGGACCGGCTTGCCCACGATCCGCTCGAGCTGCGCCAGATAGCCCCGCAGCACCACCTCATTCAGCCGATAATCCTCGGCGGTCGGCTGGCGATCGACGACCAGGCCCACTTGAATCGTGCCGCGGCGAATGTGCTGGCGGACGATACTCTCGACTTGCGGCTCGAGCGATTGATAGCCCTCGGTTGCCCGAAAACTGAACTTCAAATACCGATTGTTGACGGTGCGGACTTCGACCCCGACGGAAACCCCGTCTGCACGGCGATGAGCCTCTCCATGGCCAGTCATGCTCAGGAGCAAGGGGGCAAGACTCCCGGAATGCTATGGATTGGTCTTCTTGGCGTCGTCAGCCGGCGCCGTTGAAGGTGGCGCGGGGGACGAGGGTGCGGCAGCCGGCGCGGATGTTGCAGGCAACGGAGGCGAGGCGGCGCCCTCGGTCTTCGACTCACCCGATATGCTGTCGCCGCTCGCGGGCTCTGCGGTCTTCGCGCCGCCGCTCGCGGGTGGAACCGTCTTGCCGTCCGATGTCTTTGTCACCTCGGGCCCGGTTGTCGTCTTGCCGTCGGTCTTGGCCTTCGCGGCCGGCGGCGGCGTTGCCGCAGCCGTCGATATGGGGTTCAGCACCTTCAGCGTCAGCATGCTGAGCAGAATCCAAATGGCGGCGACGGCGATGGTGACGCGCGTGAACAGGTCGCCCGCTTTGGTGCCGAAAGCGCTCTGCCCGCCCATCCCGCCTAGCGCGCCGGTCAAGCCGCCGCCGCGGCCCCGCTGCACAAGGATGACCAGCATCAAGAAGACCGACAAGATGCTCAGCGGAATGCTGAAGGCGTAGTGTTTCCAGCTCACAGCCAATAGTTCGAACATGCCTGACGCACTCCTCACACGCTATCGCGACATTACTTACGGGCCGCGGCGACGATCGCCAAAAATCCCTCGGCCTTCAGCGAGGCGCCGCCGACCAGCGCCCCGTCGATGTTCGGCTGGCTGAGCAATGACGCCGCGTTTTCGGCATTCACGCTGCCGCCGTACTGAATCCGCACACTCGCCGCAACTTGTGAAGTGTAACGGGTTTCCAGCAATTTGCGAAGGTCAGCATGCACCTCTTCTGCCTGCTCGGTCGTGGCCACCACGCCGGTGCCAATAGCCCACACCGGCTCGTAGGCGATGACCAGTTTCACGACCTGCTCGGCGGTCAGCAGGCCCAGCGAGCCCTCGAGTTGTTCGCGGACGACGGCTTTGGTGCGATTGGCCTTGCGCTCGTCCAGCGTCTCGCCGACACAGACGATCGGCGTCAGCTGGGCAGCCAAGGCGGCGACGACCTTGCGGTTCACGTCGGCGCTTGTCTCCTTGAAGGTCGCCCGGCGCTCGCTGTGGCCGAGAATCACGTATTTGCAGCCCACGTCCACGAGCATCGCGGGGCTGACCTCGCCCGTGAACGCCCCCTTGGCCTCGTGATAGCAATTCTGAGCCCCCAGGCCAACCGCCGACCCTGCGAGCGCTTCGCCAACTGCGGCCAGGTAGACGGATGGCGGGCAGACCGCTACCTCGACATCCGCTTGTGTACCGACCCCATTCGCCACCGCCGTTGCCAAAGCAACGCCTTCGGCGCGCGTTGTGTTCATTTTCCAGTTGCCGGCGATGAACTTGCGTCGCATGAAGTCTCCGGTAATCCTCTCTTGGCTGCTCTTCTTATCCGTGCCAATCCGTGTTTCATCCGTGGCTACATATTCTGCGGCGGTCGGGTAGGGCTACCGTCCCGGCACCGTTGAGATCGTCTTCCCGAACATCGCCGCAAGCTGCCTGATCTTGGCCGCGACTTCCGCATATTGTTTGGGCAATAGCGCCTGTGGCCCATCGGACTTCGCCCGCTCGGGGCAGTCGTGTACTTCGATATGGACCCCATCCGCCCCCACGGCGACCCCTGCCAGGGCACAAGGCGGAATCAGGTCGGGCCGGCCAGTCGCATGGCTCGGATCGACGATGATCGGCAGGTGCGACAGCCCCTTGACCACTGCGACCGACGCCACGTCGTAGAGGTTTCGCGTCGCCTTGTCGAACCCCTTTACGCCCCTCTCGCACAGGACGACGTTGGAGTTTCCCTGCGAGAGGATGTACTCGGCGCTCATCAGCAGGTCTTCGACCGTCGCGCTCATCCCCCGCTTGAGCAGCACCGGCTTGCGGGTGCGGCCGACCTCGGTGAGCAGCACGAAGTTCTGCATGTTCCGCGCGCCGATCTGGATCATGTCGGCCCATTTTTCGACGGCCGGCACGCACCGCGGGTCCATGACCTCCGTCACAACCGGCAATCCGTGCTGATCGCCCGCCTCTCGGAGAATCTTCAGACCCTCCTCGCCGAGGCCCTGAAATGCGTAGGGGCTGGTCCGCGGCTTATAAGCCCCGCCGCGCAGGATATTTGCCCCAGCCGCCTTGATCGCCCGGGCGATCGTATCCATCCGCTCGGGCTCTTCCACCGCGCACGGCCCGGCGATCATTGCCAGGTTGCCACCGCCGATCTTGACGCCGGCCACTTCCACGATGCTCGGCTGCGGGTGGGCTTCGCGGCTGGCGAGCTTGTACGGTGGGAGCACCGGCACGACGTCTTGCACGCCCGGAATCGCCCGCAGCGGCTCGGACGCGATCTTCTGTTCTTCGCCGATGACGCCGATGATCGTGCGGAACGTGCCGCGGCTGAGGTGAGCCTTCAGGCCCAAGGCCTCGACCCGCTCGATCACGTGCTGAATCTGGTCTTCCGACGCGCCGGATTGAAGGATGATAATCACGGGAGGACGCTCACTTCGAGTTGCACTGCGTGATGTATTGTAGGGGAACGCCCTCAGCGGCGTTCCGAAGCGAAGCACCCGCCCTAAACGGGTGGAATTTAGTCAAATGGAATCCCGGATCTTAGCATGGCTTCCGCCAGACCGTCGAGGCGGCGTCGCCTCACCCAGGACCATCCCTTCACTGGGATTCTCAGCGCAGGCTCGTGGTCGATGTTTCGCCCGTAGCAATGATTCGATGGATGAATTGATCCCATAATCCGCAATTCCATGCTTTCACAAACGATCGGTTTCATCGGCGCCGGCCAAATGGCCCGGGCCCTCGCCAAGGGTTTCGTTCGGGCCGGACTCGTGAAGCCCGCGCAAATCATCGCCGCCGATCCCGTTCCGGCAGCGGCTCAGCAGTTCGTGGACGAAGTCGCGGGCGCTAGCCTGGTAACCAGCAACTCCGCGGTTGTCGCCCAGACTTCCACCATATTTCTGGCTGTCAAGCCGCAAAACATGGCCGGCGTGTTTTCCGAGCTTGCCGGCAAGACGCCGCCCGGCAAGCTGTTCGTCTCGATTGCCGCCGGCGTGACTCTTGCGAAGCTGGAGGACGGCCTCAAGACCGGCCGCATTATCCGCGTCATGCCAAACACTCCAGCTCTCATCGGCGAGGGAGCGTCGGCCTATTCACTTGGACCGGCGGCGACTCCTGCCGACGGGCAGCTCGTCGGCGAGTTGCTCGCCGCGGTCGGCCGGGCCTTGCTCGTGGATGAAAAACTGCTCGATGCGGTCACGGGACTGTCTGGCTCAGGGCCGGCGTTCGTCTATGTCATGATCGAGGCCCTCAGCGACGGGGGCGTGCGCATGGGCCTGCCGCGCGATATCGCCGCTGCCTTGGCCGCTCAAACTGTCCGCGGCGCCGCGGCCATGGTCCTCGAAACGGGCGAGCACACCTCAGTCCTCAAGGACAAAGTCGCCAGCCCCGGCGGCACCACAATCGCCGGACTTCAGGCCCTCGAAGACCGCGGCCTGCGCGGGGCCCTCATCGCCGCCGTCGAAGCCGCCACCCGTCGCTCGCAAGAGTTAGGCAAGTAAGCCTTGCTCCGCACCCGACCAGTACGATAATGGGCGCAAGGGACTCCTTCGGTATTCTGGAGCGTGCAAAACGTGTCCTCCTCCATTTTCGTGCTCGTCGACGATAAACACGTCCCCGTATTCCGGATCATGTGGGTCTCCGACACGCCCCACTTCTGCGGGAACGAAGATTGCACGTGCGAAGGGGACTACGAGGTCCGCCTTGAGCAGGACGAATCGGTCTGGGCCTCGCGGCAGGAACGCGACAACGTGCTCAAGGCGGTCGAAGCCTGGTACAACGGCGAGCGCGAGCAGGAAGGCGAGTGGGACGAAGAAGGCGAATAGTGCCCGGGCTGTGAAGATTTCGCTCCCGCGGGTGGCTGCCGGCCCGCCCCGTTGCTAAATTGCCGGGGTCTCATTTCGCCCGCGTTCCAGGGTCTGCCTGATGTCGCTCTTCGCCGACAGCCGCTATCAGTGGCGCGAAACCTATTTCGTGCTCTTCGAGAAGAAGAACCGTCCCAAAGCGGCGGACTTCAAGCACGCTCTGGCCGAGCTGGGTCCGCGGCTGGAGGTGCTGCACGTCCACGCCAACAAGGAGGGCCAGCTCGAATCGATGACCGTCCTCTCGCACTCCGACGCCGCCGGGATGGACATCACCTTCGTCACGGGCGAGGAAGTGAAGGAGCAACTCGCCGAACTCAAGGAAGAGTGGCAAACCCGCAGGCTCGATCCGCAGGAGAAGCTGCGGCTGGCCAGGCTGCTGCATTCCGATTCGCGGTACGACGTGTACCACTTCGAGGAAATTACCGATATTCCCAGCGACGAGGACGAAGGCCCGCTCGATCCGGGGACGCTGCTTTTGGTGCTCAACAAGCTCGCGCACCTGTGCCACGGACTGTCGCTCGATCCTCAGTCGGGGGAACTGTTGACGTAGCGTGGCTGGTTGGATCAAGGACATTCTCACACAGAGGCACAGGGGCACAGAGGAGATTGATTCAACGACTCTGCTCCGTGCCTCTGTGCCTCTGTGTGAACTTCAAGAATTGCAGCTACGACTCCTTTTCTTCTTCCTCCTCCTCCTCCTCCGGCACGCCGAACACAAACCCGGCTCGCACCGGCGGTGGCATCGGTGACTTGGCCCCACGGACGCTTCGCCAAATCACCTCGTTGAGCAGCAGGTCGTCGGCTGCGTCTTCCTTGCTAAAGTCGAACGCCAGCGACAGCTCCGCTCCCCAAGCACTCGCCAAGTTCTGCTCCGTCAAATCGACATTCGCCGGCAGGTGCTTGTACGGCGACAAGTCAGCCTGCGGCGTAAACGAGTTGTAC
>JAKEHX010000479.1 GCA_022614795.1 Planctomycetaceae bacterium
GAGTTAACAACCCCTCAGCGCGCCACCCATGTCCTGACCCAAAAGCGCCACCCATGTCCTGACTGCGCCGGCCCCAGCCCTAGCCCCCAGCCCTAGCCCCCAGCTCCTCTCCATGCTTCGCGTCGGCATCGCCGGTATCGGCTTCATGGGTTGGATCCACTACCTGGCCTATCGGAAGGTCAAGGGAGTGAAACTGGCGGCCGTTTGCACGCGCGATACAAGAAAGCTCGCAGGCGACTGGCGAGGCATCCAGGGCAATTTTGGCCCGCCCGGCGAGCAGGTCGATCTGTCGGGAGTTGCAAAGTACTCGGACCTGGCCGGCCTGCTGGGCGATCCATCGATTGATCTGGTTGATTTGTGTCTGCCGCCGCATCTGCACTGCGAAGCATCGATGGCAGCGCTCAAAGCCGGCAAACACGTCTTCGTCGAGAAGCCGATGGCCCTGACCGCGGCCGATTGTGACAAGATGGTCAAAGCGGCCAACAAGGCTGGCAAGCAAATCCTCGTCGGCCACGTGCTGCCGCTATTGCCGGAGTATGCCTTTGCCCGCAAGGCCATTGCCGGCGGCAAGTATGGCAAGCTGCTGGGCGGCCATTTCAAACGGGTGATTTCCGATCCGCTCTGGCTTAAGGACTTTTACAACCCGGCCACGGTGGGAGGCCCGCTCGTCGATCTGCACGTGCACGACGCCCATTTCATCCGCTTGCTCTTCGGCATGCCCACGGCCGTGACCAGCCAGGGGCGGTTACGCGGCGAAACAGTCGAATACTGCGTCAGCCAGTTCCAGTTCGCCGATCGTTCGCTCGTCGTATCGTCGGCCAGCGGCGTGGTCAACCAGCAAGGCCGGCCGTTCACGCACGGATTCGAAATTCACCTGGAAAAGGCAACGCTTTATTTCGACCTGGCGGTGTTGGCCGGCGGCAATCTGCAAATCACGCCGCTGACGCTCCTCGACAGCAAGGGGAAGGCCGAGCAGCCAAAGATGCCCGAAGGCGACCCGATGCTGACGGCCTTTGAAGCGGAGGTCAAGGAAGTAGCCCGGTCGATTTCGAGCGGACGACCGTCGGCGCTGCTATCCGGCGATTTGGCCCGTGACGCGATCGTCCTGTGCCACAAGCAGACTCACGCGGTACGAAGCGGCAAGACGGTGAAGGTCTCGTAGGACAAGCGTCCCGCTTGTTCCTTCAGCTTACGACTTCGGCAGCAGGCTCAACACCGCGGCGCTGGGCCGGGCGATGACGTGGCCGGCGATCAGCTTGCCCAGTCCCTGGACCTTGGCAGTGCCCGCTTCGATGGCGGCTTTGACCGCGGCCACGTCCCCCTTGACGACGACTGTGATATAGCCGCCTCCGAGCTTTTCCTTGCCGATGACCTCGACGTTGGCCGCCTTGCAGGCACTGTCGATCGCTTCGAACACGGCCGTAAAGCCTTGCGTTTCGATAAAGCCCAGCGCGAAGATGTTGTCTGCCACGGGTGGTCCCTCGCTTCTAGTCCCTAGGACTTCGTAATTCGGATTCTTGACGACCGGCTGCTGGATCAGCGGGCTGACCTCGACGGGGCTTATGAGCGCCGTCCAGGCCCGCTCGTCCGGCTTGTTGATCACCGCCCAGACGGGTTTGCCGCCCATCTGGTCGGCCGCGGACCGGCCAGCAGCAATCGCCGCCTGCACGGCATCGACCGGGCCAGTCACCTTCAGCACCACGCCATAGAAGTCGTTCGACTCGGTCTGAAGCAGCTTGATGCCCGCCGTCTTATCCATCGTGTCCAGCGCCGCCATGGCCGGGGTGAGGCCGGTAACTTCAAGGATGCCCAAGGCTTCGGACACGGGGAAACTCGTCAAGGCGAACGGCAATTAAGCAGCGGCAAAAGGCCGGCCTTGGACCAATATAGCTCGCCCAGATTCCCTGCGCAGGACAGCGTTAACGCAGAAATCAGCCGGCTTTGCCCCTCGTCAGGCCGGCGCAAGTGCAATAGGATAAAGAGTTTGCGACCTTTCGTTGGGTAGGCAGCCATCGCCTGCCCGCGCCCCGGATCGGACATGCAAGACGCTTGTCCTACGAGTGATGTCCTCCAAACATAAGCACCCAGCCCCCGATTCCAAAGGCACTTACGCCTTCGTCAGTCTCGGCTGCCCGAAGAACACCGTCGATAGCGAGCGGATGTTGGGCCTGCTCAAGATCGATGGCTACGACCTGGTAAGCGACCCGGACGGGGCCGACTTCGTCGTCGTCAACACGTGCGGCTTCATCGAGCGGGCCCGGGCCGAGTCGTTCTCCGCAATCGACGAAATGCTGGCCCTCAAGCAGCAGGGCCGGACGCGCGGAGTGATCGTTTCGGGCTGCCTCGCCGAGCGGCAGAAGGAGCAACTGCTCGAGGATCGCCCCGGCATTGACCACCTGGTCGGCGTCTTTGGCCGCGAAGAGATCACGCGCGTCGCCGATCGACTCGTTGGCCACCTCGATGAGCAGCGGACCGTCTTTCGCCCGGCACCGATTCATGCGCTGTCCGACCGCGACCGCTTGCGGATCACCCCGAAGCATTTCGCATACCTCAAGATTTCGGAGGGCTGCGACCGGCTCTGCACGTTCTGTGCGATTCCGAAGATGCGCGGCAAGCATGCCAGCAAGCCGATCGAGGAGGTTCTCGCCGAAGCCGAGCAGCTGGCCGCCGATGGCGTGCGCGAGTTGATCGTCGTGGCCCAAGACACAACCTACTATGGCATGGACATTTACGGCCAGCCGCGACTGGCCGAATTGCTCCGCCGGCTCGAGGAAGTCGTCGGGATCGACTGGATTCGGTTGATGTACTTTTACCCGATGTACATCGACGACGAGCTGATCGATACGATCGCCCAGAGCGGCAAGATCGTGCCTTACATCGATATTCCACTCCAGCATGCCAGCGACCGCATGCTACGGCGAATGGCCCGCCGCGTCACGCGGGCCGAAACCGAAGACCTGCTTAGCCGGCTGCGGTCGCGGATCAAGGGGCTGTCGCTGCGGACCACGTTCATTACCGGCTTCCCCGGCGAAACGGACGACGACTTTGCGGAGTTGGTCGGGTTCGTCGAGCGGCACAAGTTCGAGCGGATGGGCGTCTTCACCTATTCGCTCGAGCCTGACACGCCGGCGGCGAACCTGCCCGACCACGTGCCGGCCGACGTCATGGAGTCGCGACGCGAGCGGCTGATGCAGGTGCAGCAGGAGATTGCCTTCTCAGCACTCCGGCAGCAGGTGGGCCGCACGCTCGACGTGATCCTCGACCAGCCGGTGCCCGGCGAAAAGAACGTCTGGATCGGCCGCAGCCCAGCCGACGCTCCCGATGTGGACGGCCTGGTATTTGTCACGGGCGACCGTTTCAAGCTGCGTGCCGGCGACATCGCGCCGTGCGAAATCGTCGCCACGCAGGAATATGACCTCGTGGCGGTGGCAGCAGGCAAGCCAAAGCCCGCGACTGAACCTTCTGTGCACCTTACAGGGATCGGCAGCGTATAATTTCCCTGGAGCCACGAGGGAGGTCATTGCGATGAGTACCGTGCTGATCGATGCCGTCACCGCCGCCAAGTTGAGCGAGCCAAAGACTACCGTTGAAGTAAGGACCGAGGACGGCAAGCTCGTCGGTGTATTCACGCCGCGTCGCGAAGCCACGAAGGAAGACTATGAGTGGGCGATGCGTGAAGTAACGACCGAAGAAATTGAAAAATCGCTTGCTTCCGGGCCAGGGCGACCATTCAGAGAGGTCATAGATGAGCTGCGGCGAAAATACGGCCCATGAAGTTTACCGTGGTCTCGACGCCGTTTGCTGACTACCAACTGGGCGAGATTTGGTTGCGCGCCGCCAATCCTCAGGACGTTTCCGATGCTTCCGATCGCATCGATGCATTGCTGAAGAACGATGCACAGGTGGTGGGTGAGCAGCGCCCTGACGGTCTGCGGGCCGTCGTTCCCCCTCCACTGACGGTCACGTTTGAGGTGAGCGTTGACGATCGCAAAGCAACGATAGTATCCGTTCGCTATACGCCTTGATTCGTGCGATTGTGCCTCCTTCTCCTTCCTCCACCATCCTCAACGTCCCCAACGTCCTCACGACGGCCCGCTTCGTGCTGGCCATCGTCGTGTTTGTGCTCATCCCGCTTCAGCAGTACCTCGCGGCAACGGTCGTCTTTGTCATCGCCGCGGGAACCGACTGGCTCGACGGCTGGTGGGCCAGAAAATACAGCCAGATCACGAAGCTCGGCCGCATCTTCGACCCCTTCGTCGATAAGATCATCATCTGCGGCACGTTCATTTTCCTGGCAGCCGAGGGGGGCAGCGGCATCGCCCCTTGGATGGCCGTCGTCGTGATGGCACGCGAAATGCTCGTGACGGCCCTCCGCGGCTTCATTGAACAGCAGGGCGGCGACTTCTCGGCCCAGATGAGCGGTAAGCTGAAAATGGTCTTCCAGTGCGCGGCGGTGGTGGCCAGCCTGCTGGCGCTATACCACTATCATCTTCCTGTGACGCAGCCCACGTGGTTGAAATGGGCCTTGCCCATCTCGGTTTGGCTGGCCGTGATTTCGACCGTCTGGTCCGGCCTGGAATACATCGTTGCCGCGGCCCGCATCCTGGGACGAAAGACATGACGCAGTTTGCCCTGGGAATTGCCGGCCTGCTGGTCATGCTGATTCTCGGCGCGGGCGCTGCCTGTTGGACGATTGCGCTGCTGAAATGGGCGGCGACTTCGCGCTTCGTGCCTGAGCCGGCGGCTGGTTTGGCGGCGCAGATACTGATCGCGCTGGGCTACAAGCCCGCGGAACCGCTCATTCCCTGGTCGCCGCGTCGGCCCGTCCCGTGGGCCCTGGTCGACTTGCTGGGAATCTTGGGGCTGTATGTCTTGGCGTTCCTTTTGCTGCGGCTGGTCCTGGGCCAGCTGGGATGGCTGCCGGCCCCCGACGCGGCCACAGATGAATTCAAACTAACGCTCGACGACAAGCAGATTCTGGTCTGGGCCAATATTGTCGCTTCGCTCGGGCTTATTACAGTTGCCGGTCCGCTTATCGCCCTGCGAACGGGCGCCACCTGGCGGGATTTTGGCTTCTCCGCGCGCGACCTGTGGAAGGATTTCAAGCTGGGCCTGATTGGTTTTGTGATGCTCGCGCCGCCCGTCTATGCCATTCAGGGCGTCCTCGTCTATTTCTGGAAGCCGAGCAAACATCCGCTGATGGAGATGTTCAAGGATTCGCCCGACGCGAGTTTCTTCATCGTACTGTTTGTTGCGGCATCGGTCGTCGCGCCGATCTTCGAAGAGCTGGTCTTCCGCGTAATCTTGCAAGGCTTTCTGGAGAAGGTGTTCACGTTCCGCGGGCCGGCGCACGAGCTCTTTTTTGGTTCGCCGAGTTATGCAGCGGTTGAGCCCCTCGCAGAATCCAATCAATCGGCTGATTCGGGGATTGTCTTCGTCGCCGACCGCTCGCCGCTGGATGCCGATCCCTATCGCCCCCCGACGATCGTCGGCGAGGAGATTGTGTCCGCGATGGTTGAGGATCATGAGAACCAGCCGATTCTCCGCGGGCTATCCGCCTGGCTGCCGATCGCCATGAGTGCGATTATCTTCGCCCTGCTGCACGAACAGCACGGCCCCGACTGGGTTGCCCTGACCGTGCTGGCGGCGGGCATGGGCTTTTTGTACCAGCGGACCCACCGCCTCGTACCCAGCCTCACTGTTCATGCCTTGCTCAACAGCTTGAGCATGTTCGGCTTATGGCTCCAGGTCTACGCGCTACCGGCGTAACAGTCCAAAGTCCAAGGTCCAAAGTCCAAAGTCCAAGGCCGGAGCAGTCGCCAGTTGCGACTTTGGACATTAGACTTTGGACCTTGGACTTTGGACCTTGGACTTACGACAAGACGTACCACGGGAGAAAGCGGCATGACCACCGGCTTTGGCATCATCGGTTGCGGCATGATTTCGCGGTTCCACGCCAAGGCGGTGGCCGACATTCGCGGTGCCAAGGTCGTGGCCTGCCAGGACTCCTTCCCCCAGGCTGCCGACAAGCTCGCCGCCGAGCTGGGCTGCACGGCCTATCACGACCTGGATGCCCTGCTGGCCGATCCCGACGTCGATGTGGTCACGATCTGCACCCCCAGTGGTCTGCACATGGAGCCGGCAGTTGCGGCGGCCAAGGCGGGCAAGCACATCATCGTCGAGAAGCCGCTCGACATCACGCTCAAGCGGTGCGACGCCATGATCGAGGCCGCCAAAAAGGCCGGCGTCGTTCTTTCGACAATCTTTCCGTCGCGGTTTCACGAGTCGAGCCAGCTCGTCAAGCAGGCGATCGACAAGGGGCGGTTCGGCCGGCTGACGATGGGCGACGCCTACGTGAAGTGGTTCCGCACGCAGGAATACTACGACAGCGGGGCCTGGCGGGGCACCTGGAAGCTCGACGGCGGCGGGGCGCTGATGAACCAGGCGGTGCACAGCGTCGATCTTTTGCTCTGGTTCATGGGGCCGGCCGTGGAAGTCTCTGCCTATACCGCCACGCTCGCCCACCAGCGAATCGAGGTCGAGGACGTGGCCGCGGCGACGGTCCGATTCGCAAGTGGCGCTTTGGGCGTAATCGAGGCCAGCACCGCGACCTGGCCGGGCGAGCTGAAGCGGATCGAAATCAGCGGGGACGCCGGCAGCGCGATCGTCCGTGAAGAGGACCTGGCCGTCTGGAAGTTCGCCAAGGAAACCAAGGCCGACGAAGCGATCCGCCAGAAAATGGCCAGCCGCACGCAAACCGGCGGCGGCGCGGCCGATCCCAAAGCGATCGGCTACCACGGCCACATGCTCCAGTTCCAGGACGTGCTGGCCGCGATCAAGCAGCGGAAGCAGCCGCTGATCGACGGAAGAGAAGGCCGCAAGGCGGTCGAGCTGATCCTGGCCATCTACAAGTCGGCCGAGACCGGCAAACCGGTCAAGTTGCCGCTGGCAGGAGATCCGTCGCTCAGCGCCCGGGCGAAGGGGAAGAAGTAGGCCGGTCACTTGTTGGCTGGCGCTCGGCCCGGCGCTCCTTGACCAGCAATTCCAGCTCATCGCGCATCGCGGCTGATTTGCTCCACCGCCGCTGGAGGAAAATCCGCAGGTAAATCGCGACGAAAGTCATCGCCAGCCAAACGCCCAGCGCCGCAAAGCACACGAGATAGTCCCACTCTTGCTCGCCGCTCTCGATGAACGAGCGGGCCGTCCCCGCCACGACGGCGCAAACGAACGTCCAGAAGACCAGCCACGCCAGGCTGAACTGGAACGCCCGATTGCGGCTTGTTGACGTCATGGCCGGCGCGGCCTTGCGGGGGGTGGAGCGGCGTGCGATCCAGCACTACGATGCACAGCGGTTCGCACATGTATTCTCTGCATTGCCGCCCGACTGGGAAGGGAGGAGCACCGTCATGGTCAAAACCGCCAGCACGATGAAGAAGCTGGGCACTCCCGCCCCCGATTTCAAGCTCACCAACGTCGATGGGCGAATCGTGGGCCTGGACGACTTCCGCGATAAGCCGGCGCTACTTGTGATCTTCATGTGTAACCACTGCCCGTTCGTGAAGCACGTGGCCGACGGGCTGACGCGGCTGGCGATGGATTATCAGCCCAAAGGCGTGGCGATCGTCGGCATCAACAGCAACGACGCCGCGACGCATCCGCACGATTCGCCCGAGCAGATGGTCCACGAAGCCGAGGCGCGGGGCTATCCATTTCCCTATCTGTACGACGAGTCGCAGGAAGTCGCCAAAGCCTACGGCGCGGCCTGCACGCCCGACATTTTCCTCTACGACAAGTCGCGCAGGCTCGTCTATCGCGGCCAACTCGACTCCAGCCGGCCCGGGAACAACATTCCGGTCACTGGCACGGACCTGCGTGCCGCCCTCGATGCGGTCCTGGTCGGCAATCCTCCGCCAGAGAAGCAAATCCCCAGCATCGGCTGCAACATCAAGTGGCGCAGCGGCAACGAACCGGCGTATTACGATCCGGTCGGCGTAAAGTAAGTAGTAGGCACACTCCGTGTGCCGTTGCGGGCAGCCGGCACGGAGTGTGCCTACTACTGATCGGCGACCGATCACCGGCACAGGATGCAGTTCAGCGTGGCAGCTCGTCAATCCATCGATCGAGCGCGCGATAATACTCTCGCGGCTCGGGCGTGTTGTGATTGCCACCCTCGATCATAAAGAACTCTTTCTGCGAAGTCGGCGCGGCGTCGAAGAGCTGTCGGCCCAGATCAATCGGCACCAGTTCATCGGCCGTTCCGTGACTCGACAAGAGCGGCCCGCTATAACCCGCAATCTTGGCTAGCGATTCATAGCGGTTGCGCATCAGCCAGCGGACCGGCGCCCAGGGGTACAGGCGCGCGGCGGCATCGGGAAGCGACGTCCAGGTGTTTTGCAGGACCAGGCCGCGGGCCCCGTTCCGGTCCGCCAGATGGACCGCCACGGCGCCGCCTAGCGATCGTCCCATCAGCACGATTTCGTTCAGTTGCTTGCCGGTCCGCTCGGCCAGCCAGCGATGGGCGGCATCGCCGTCTTCCAAAATGCCCTGCTCGATTGGCGAACCCTCGCTGCGGCCGTAGCCGCGATAGTCGAAGACAAAGACGCTCACGCGCAGCTCGTCGCGCAGCTCCCCCAGGTAGGGGCCCAGATACGCCACGCAGTCGCCATTGCCGTGGGCATAGAGCATCACGGCCCGAGGCGCGGCGTGCTCTAAATACCACCCGTGTAGCTTCGTGCCATCGGCCGAGGCAAAGAAGACGTCTTCGTGCGCAATTTCGGCCGCGGTCCAATCGCCGTTGGGATAGCGGGGCGCGGGATAGAGCAGGGTGTTTTCGAAAAACAAGAGCAAGAGCAGCACCAGGAGATAGCCGGCCAGCGCCACCCTGCCGCCGCGGAAAGCGAGGCGGCCGGCGGACGAAAGCCACGTGCGCGGGATCATACGACAACTATATCGCAGGCGGCTACGAGCGCCATAACCTGTTTTCTCGCCCGGCAAACTTCTATGATGTGGCTGTCCTTGGAACCCTAGCCCTAGCCCCCTAGTCCCTAACCCGCCCCTCTCCGCCATGCGCCTCGGTCTTATCAACTCCGCCTGGGTTCAAGCCAACCAGCCCACTGCCTATGGCCTCCGCAAAACCAAGGAGCTCGGCTTCGACACGGTCGATGTTTTCGTCGATCCGCTCGATATCGACATCCGCGAACGGCGGCTGATCAAGGACGAGTGCGACCGGCTCGATTTGCCGATCGTGTCGATCGCCTGCGTGGCGGTCGGGCTGGTCGATTTCAACCCCAGCGTTCAGCGCTTCCACGTCGAGCGGGTTCAGAATTACCTTGACCTCGCCTACGAATACGAAGCCAAAAATGTGCTCCTCGTCTTGGGAGAATACATCTGGAACCAGGAGGTCATTCCGCCAGCCGAGCAGTGGCAGCTGGGCGTTACGCACTGTCGGCGGCTTGGCGACTATGCCGCAAAACTCGGCCTGCAAATCGCCCTGGAACTGGAGCCCTTCAAGCTGTCGCTGGTCAACTCCGTCGATTCGATGGTCCGCTTTCTGGACGACTGCAATCACCCGGCCGTGAAGGCGAACATCGACGTGTCGCATTTGCTCCTGGCGGACGTAAAGCCCGAAGAGCTGCGACGGCTGAAGGGGAAGGCGATTCACGTGCACATCAGCGACTGCGACGGCAAGAAGCACGGCGACCTGCCCCCCGGCCGCGGCGTCGTCCCCTTTGAACCGTACCTCCGCGAGATCAAGGCCCTGGCGATCGACGGCGCGGTGTCGATCGAGCTGGAGTATTCCCCCGAGCCCGATAAGATCACCGAGTGGGTGGCCGAGGCGTACTCCGCAACCGATCGGCTGATGCGGCAGGCGGGGCTGCGAGGGTAGAATGGTTGCTGAGCAGATTGCATGATCGTCGGAGCCATTTAGCATGCCGTCTCCCTTTCCTGGAATGAATCCTTATCTCGAACAGGAGGCCGTCTGGCACAGTCTGCACGAGCAGTTTCCCGCGTACTGCCAGGAGATGCTAACTGCGCAAGTGCGCCCCAAGTATTTTGTAAAGCTCGACGTCAATATCTACATTCATGAGCTGCCGGATTCTCAGCGATTCTTGGGCCGACCGGATATCAGCCTAGGTGCGACCAATCCCATGCCGGCTCGAAGTGGCGCTGCCACATTAGCAGCGCCGCTATATGGCAGATTTGGACCTGCGATCGACGTGGTCAAGGAGGCGTTTGTTGAAGTTCACGAACGTGACACTCGCCGAGTCGTGTGTGTCATCGAGCTCTTGAGCCCGACCAATAAGGCTCCCGGCGTGGACCGCGAGACCTATTTAGCCAAGCGAATTCGCTACTCGCAAAGCAGCGTCCATTTTGTCGAAATTGACTTGCTGCGTGCCTGGCAAAAAATGCCCGTCGAGGACCTTCCAGAGTGTGACTATTGTGTGCAGGTCAGCCGCGCAGAGGAGCGGCCGCGGGTAGGTCTATGGCCGATCATGCTCCGCGACAGGTTGCCGACGATTCCGATCCCCCTCTTGGCGCCCGATCCTGATGCCCGTCTCGACCTTCAGGCATTGCTTCACCGGCTATACGATGCGGGAGGATACGAGGATTACATCTACAGCGGAACGCCCCAACCGCCCCTCTCGGCGGAAGATGCGGACTGGGCTGCAGCGATCTTGAACGCTGTGGGCAAGTACCAAGAGAGTTGACGTCAACCGCGCTTTGTCATGGAGAGCCACGCCACCATGCTCGCCAGGGCTTACGCATCGATTTGTGGACGCAACTGCTTAGCCTGTGGGGATTTGCAATAAATCGGCATACCGGTGTTGGACAAATCGTCGCGAGTGCGCC
>JAKEHX010000052.1 GCA_022614795.1 Planctomycetaceae bacterium
GTCCTCCACGTTTGGACCCGGACTTTCGCCGGTGGGTGGCGGGACCAGTCCGCTCACCAGAGCCATCGCACAGCCGCTGGGACCGGGTGAGACATCGAAGATTGCGCTGTCGTTCATCGTCACGCAGCAAGGCCGCCACAATCACCGCTTGGAGGTCACCGCGGATGGCGGTCATCGGGCCGGCACGCAGGCCTCGGTGATGGGCACGCCGGCTGCATCGCCACCTGCGGCCCTGTCGCCGCCGCGCCTGGAAGTGAAGGTTGCCGGGCCGCCGACCAAACGGGCGGGCGAAATCGCGGAGTATTTCGTCGAGGTCACCAACCGCGGCGATTCGGCGGCCACGAACGTCGAAATCGAAGTGCAGTATGGAATCAATCTCAGACTCGACGCGGCCAGCGGCCAGTATGAGCAGGATCCCCGAGCGCGGACGATGCGGTGGCGGGTCGCTCAAGTCGCGGCCGGCGCGAAGGTCCCCAAACAGTTCAACTGCTTGTGCCTCAATGCCGACGAAGTTCCGGCTGCCGTCACCGTGACCGCCACCTCGGATCAGACGCGACGAGCGCCAGTATCAGCCGAAGCTCGGACCACGATCACGCCCGGCGCAGCCCGGCCGCCCGTCGATCCGATGGGCCGCCCGCCCGTCGAGCCGACGGCAGGCGACCTCAAGGTCTCGATCCGCGAGCTGGCCGATCCGATCACGGTGGGGGGCAAAACGACGTACATCGTGGCCATCACGAACGACCGCCAGGTTTCGGACCGGGATGTGACGTTGACGCTCCAACTGCCCGATGGGATGCAGTTCACCAGGGACACCAAGGCGCTGGGGCCGACAGGCGTCGTCTCCGTATCTCCCGATGGCCGAACGATCGAGATGAACCCGATCGCCGAACTTCGACCTGCCGAGGCGCCGGGCGCCTATCAGATCGAGGTCCTCGGCACCAAGCCGGGCAAGCACCGCGTCCGCGCGACCGTCGCCAGCGTGCGGTCCCCCGCGGGGGTATCGGTCGAAGCCGAAACGACGGTCAATGCGCCGTAAGCGCAACTCTCGTCCTCGTTCTCGTCGTCGTCCTCGTCCCCCCTCCCTCCTCGTCCGCTCTCGACCTGCACAGTTGGCCGCTGCCGCCTTGCGGGTACGATGGAGCTATGCCCCGCTTTGTCATCCTGCGCCACGCAACGCCCGCGGGCTACGCTCGTCCCACGCACTTCGACTTGATGTTCGAGTGGGGCGACGCGCTGCGGACCTGGGCCGCCACGGAGTTTCCGGCGCCTGGGATCGAGGCGTGTGCCCAGGAGCTGGCCCCCCATCGACTGGCCTATCTCGACTACGAGGGAGAGGTTGCGGGGGACCGGGGAAGTGTCACCCGTGTCGCTTGGGGCGAGTACGAACTCGTCGAATCATCGCCGGCGGTCGTTCAAGTTCACCTGCGGGGAGCGAGTATTTTCGGAATACTCCAATTGTCCCGAACCGAAGCGGAAACCTCGCTCTGGAAGCTGCTTTTCAGCCCTGGACCGCGGGCCCACACGTAACGGGAAAGTGCAAATGCTCGACACACGCCGCTGAACTTGACATAATCAGGGGCGCATTTGCGCCCACTTGTCTCCAAGGGTAACGACCGATGCGACTCCATCTCTTCCTGGCCATCGTGTGCGGAGTTTCCATCACTGCGATCGGCTGCGGCGGCGGCGACAGCGATGGCGGAGGCAGCGTCGCCAGCAATTCGGCCGCTTCGGCGCCTCCTCCGCCGCCCGGCGCTCCGGCCGCTCCCGCGGCGCCGACGACTGGCGGAACGGACAGCCAGGCCAGCGGCGAGGCAGCAGCGTCGGCGGATGGCGGCACACCAGGCGGAACATCGCCAGAGGCGGCTGGCGGATATCCTGGCGGCTATCCACCTGCCGGTGCTGGCGGCTATCCACCTCCTGGTGCTGGCGGTTATCCGCCTGCCGGTGCTGGCGGTTATCCGCCTGCCGGTGCTGGCGGTTATCCAGGGGCTCCTGACTCGGCAGGGGGCTATCCGGGCGCCCCGGGCGCCGAGGGCTACCCCGGTTCAGACGGGGCGGGATTTGCGGCCGCACCGCCGCGTCCCAAATCGCTTCGTGAGAAAGCGGTCGATGCGTTTCGAGAGGGGCGAAGCGACGAAGGAGTGCAGCTGCTCTCGGCCCACTACCTGACCACTCCCACCGCAGGCGCCGAACTGGGACGGGTGATGCAATGGTCGCCCAATCTTCGCAAGCCGCATTTGCTCAGCCGGATTGGAATTGCGGTTGTCTACATCTCGCAGCCTGCGACCTATGAAGGCCATCCTCAGCCGATCGGCTCGCCGGAGCTGGAGGCCGCGCTAGGCGGCCAGGAAAAAGCCGGCGAAGGGGGCGGCCGCGAAGGCGGCAACCGCCGCGTGGGCGGCTTGCGTCGCGGCGGCCGCGGCGGCGAAGGGAACGCCGAGGGAGGCGGCCTCCCGCCGCCAGGCGCTCCGGGCGCGTCCGGTTATGGCGGAAGTGGCGAAGGCGGCCAAAACAACCTCCCCACGACGCCGCGCGAAGAGCTGGCCTACTTCACGGGCGAGCTGGGGACAAAACTCGAAGAGAAGCTCCGCGCCAAGCTCGAATCCGGTGCGTTTGGCGTGATCTATCGCGAGGCGCTCAAGAGCCTTCCCTTGGCCGAGCCGGCTCAGGAAGAAGGGGCCGATGCAAGAATGCGGCCGCCGTCCGGTGGACCGGGCTTTGGACCCGGCGGTGCAGTGCCTGGCATTGCTGATCCTGGCGGACGCGATGGCGGCGGCGACGACAAAGATCAAGGCGGCGGCATCCACACGGGACAGATCATCCCGGGGGTCGAATTCCTGGGCGCTGCGGAGAATGTCAAAGAATTGGGCGAGATGATCAAGTCGTCGTCGGTTGACGCGGTCGTCTATTTCGAGGTCCGCGTCCGCCCGGCGACGGCTGTGGCGTTCGTGAACAACGACACGCGGTTCCGCGTCGTGGCCGCCGCCGATCCCAGCAAGCACCTGTATTCGTCCCCCGTGCTCAACAACAAACAGGTCTACGAAGCCCGCAAGAAGCGTGGGGCGGAAGATCCAGTGGCCAAGGAAATCGATGCGGTCGTCGCCACGCTGGAAACGAACTTCAAACTCGTCCCGCTCCCCGCGCTGACCTCCGAACAGGCCATGGGCCGCCTGAAGTTTTTGCTGGGGCAGAATCCGGAAGATGCCACGTCCTTGCTCCTCGAAGGCCGGCTGTTCGTGGCCAAAAAACTGCTCAAGCCCGAAGACGTGGTGGCCCTGGCCCTTACGCAAGTCACCGAAGACCAAGTGGGGGCTTTGAGCGAAGTTCTCGAGGGCGAGGACGTGAAGGAAAAAATCGGCGCGGCGATCAGCGGGAAACGGGCCGATGCCCCGACGACCGTGCTGGGCAAGTTCGGCGCGGCTGTGAGCGGCGCCGGCGGGCTCAGCGGACTGGTCCCGGCGCCGCGCCTCCCTGGCGGGTTCGCTCCGCCGGCGACCGGACCGGGCGGGTATGGTCCGCCTGGCTCTGGACCGGGCGGGTATGGTCCGCCCGGCCCGGGATCTGGAACTCCGATGCCCCTGCCTCTGGGCCCGGGCTCTGCCCCTGGCGAGGTGCGAAGCGGGCCGCCGGGAGCTCCAACGACTCCATAGTTTGCACTCGATCGCCGAGTAATTTTGAACTTGCGCGCCGCACGCCAGCCGATGAGGGAAGGACTCTCCAAATTCCCCTTGCGCCCACCGGAATCCGCCGATGGCCGAGTTCAGCAAATACCAGCAGAAAGTCATCCAGCGGTATTACGATCACCGCGATGACATTGCCCTTCAGCGCGTGCAGGAGCTTGTCACCGAGTTGTACTTGAGCGAAGGGAAGAAGCGGAGCAAGCACTGGGACAGCCTCGCCCTGCATCTGGGCAAGCTCGGCGTCAAGCCCGACGTCATCGCTCATCTTCGCCAGGAGGACAAGCCGGAGCTGGTGGCGACGCTGATCGAAAAACTGATGGCGAAGAAGTGACCCGAAGAGCGGGAGGCACGACTCCCGGCGGCTCGTGCGCAATGCCTGGTCGTTCTATTCTGCCGGACAGCTCATCTTTGGCCGCGGCGCCGCCGCCCAATTGGGCCATCTCGTCGCCCAGAGGAAGCTCAGCAAAGCTTTCGTCGTGACCGATCCGCGCCTGGCGGCCGCTGGCCTGGTGGACCGCGTCGTGAAGCCGCTGACCAAGGCGGGAATTGCCACGCGGGTCTTCGATCAGGGCGAGCCCGAGCCCAGCATCGCGGCGGCCCTGCGGGCGGCTGACGCGGCGGCGCGGTTTGCACCCGACTGCCTCCTGGGCCTGGGGGGCGGCAGCAACATGGACCTGGCCAAATTCGCCGCCATCCTGCTGACCCACGGCGGCCCTCCCAGCAAATACTTCAGCTTTGGCAATGTCCCCGGCCCCGTGCTGCCGCTCGTTTGCGTGCCCACGACCGCGGGCACCGGCAGCGAGGTCAGCCACGCCGCGGTGCTCACCGACACCGAAAATCACATCAAGGTTAGCACGCTCAGCCAGTTCCTGCGACCCGCCCTGGCCGTGGTCGATCCGGCTATGACCGACGGCTGCCCGCGGCAAGTGACGGCCGATAGCGGCATTGACGCCCTGACGCACGCGATCGAAGCCTACACCGCGACGGAGTACCA
Organism: Planctomycetaceae bacterium; assembly: GCA_022614795.1. Taxonomy (GTDB): domain Bacteria; phylum Planctomycetota; class Planctomycetia; order Pirellulales; family Pirellulaceae; genus CAYLLN01. The sequence goes on from JAKEHX010000052.1 coordinate 4,675, forward strand.
CGACATTGAAGCGGCGTCCCACGAGCCGGTGGCCTATCAAGGACGCCATCCGCTGGGCATGTGCCTCGCGGAGAAGGCCATTGCGCTCATCGGCCAACACCTCGTCACCGCAGTGAGCGACGGCGGCAACCAAGGGGCCCGCGACGGCATGGCCCTGGCCGCAACGATCGCCGGCCTGGCCTTCTCGAACTGCGCCGTCGCCGTGGTCCACGCCCTGGAGTATCCGCTGGGAGCCGTACTCCACTGTTCGCACGGCGCGGGGAACGGCCTCTTATTGCCGCACGTGATGCGCTACAACCTCCCGGCCCGGACGGAATCGTTCGCCACGATTGCCAGGCTCCTGGGCGAGGACGTTTCCGGGCTCACGCCCGAAGAGGCCGCTCTTAAAGCTCCGGCTGCCGTCGAGCGGATCAGCGCCGCCATCGGCATTCCGCAGCGGATTCGCGATTTGGGCGGCCGCCGCGAAGAGCTCGCCGGATTCGCTGAAAAGGCCTTTGCCATCAAGCGGCTCATGAACACCAACCCGCGGCGGCCGACCCAGGCGGACCTGCTCGGCATCCTGGAAGCGGCGTTTTAGGAATTCGGAGTGCGGAGTGCGGAGTGCACTGTGGCCGTGCCCGACCTACTTCTGATAAGATGAGCGTTGTCGCTTGGTAAATCGGAGAACGTACGATGAAACCAAGAATGGCCGCTCTGGCCCTCGGCTTGGGCCTGGTTTTTTCCGCGACCCTCATTCCGCCAACAAGCGCCGCGGCCCAGTCGCCACCCGATCCTGAAGTCATGCGGCTCCAGCGCGAAATTGACCAGGCGCGGGCGATGATCGCCAAGTGGACGGAAACGCTCCACGCTCTGCAAAAGCAACTCGCCCGCACTCAGTCCATTCCTCCCGGCTTGCGATTTCCCTACGATGTGGAGCGGGCAATGATCGGCGAAGGAATGAAAGCCTCGCAGCAAAGGCAATTACGCGCGCCATCAACGCCGCGCTTCCAACGCGGCAGTGTGAAACCGCCGCGTGACTGACCGGCAGGCGGTCTGGCTGCACGAGCAGGCTGGCGCAGCGTATGATGGCGGCGTTAGTTCGCCCTATTTCAGCTCCCGCATCGATGTGAGGAACCCCATGTGCCGATCTATCTTGCTTCTTGCGTTTTCCTCATTGCTCTTGTTTGCCAACTGGGCTGCTGCTGCTGACCCGGCGCCCAATACGCTGTCGGACGAAGAGAAGGCCGCCGGCTGGAAACTCCTGTTTGACGGCAAGACGACCACCGGCTGGCGCAATTACAAGAAGACCGACGTCGGCCCCGGCTGGAAGGTCATGGACGGGGCTCTGGTCCGCGCCGGCCAGGGAGCGGGGGACATCATCACCGCGGACAAGTTCGACGCCTTCGAATTCATCGTGGAATACAACATCTCCAAGGGAGGCAACAGCGGCCTGATGTTCCACGTCACCGAGGAGGGAGGCGCTCCCTGGCACACCGGCCCCGAAATCCAGATCCAGGACAACAAGGACGCCCGCGATCCGCAGCTTTCGGGCTGGCTTTATCAGCTCTACAAGCCCGCGATCGACGCCGCGAAGCCGGCCGGCGAGTGGAATCAATTGCGAATCCTGATCACGCCCGAGAAGTGCGCGACGTGGATGAACGGCGAGCTGTACTACGAATTTGTGAAGGGCTCGAAGGACTGGGACGAGCGGGTCGCCAAAAGCAAATTCGCGGCGATGGCCGGCTTCGGCAAGGCCAAGAGCGGGCACATCTGCCTCCAGGACCACGGCAACCTCGTCAGCTTCCGCAACATCAAGGTCCGGCCGATCCAGGCGAAATAGCGTCCGTGTACTGGACCGACAAAGCGGCTCTCGTCACCGGCGGCTCCGCGGGCCTGGGGCTGGCGATTGCGCGGGCCCTGGCCGAGGCGGGGGCCAAGGTGACGATTGCTGCCCGCGACCAGGTGCGGCTCGCGGCGGCCGCGCAGCGCGTGGCAGCGGCAGGCGGCACGTGCGACGCCATCGCAGCCGATGTCACCCGGCAGGCCGACTGCGAGCGGCTGGTGGGCGAGACAATCGCGGCCCGCTCGCGCCTTGACCTGCTGGTTAACTGCGCCGGCCGCAGCACGCGCGGCGAAGCAAGCGCGACGACGGCCGATCAATTCGCCGAGCTGATCGACGTCAATTTCCTCTCCGCGGTGCGCGTCACGCACGCTGCCCTGCCGCATCTGGTGGCCAGCCGCGGCCATCTGGTCTTCATCGGCTCGCTGGCGTCCAAAGCCGGCGCGCGCTATCTCGGCGCATATCCGGCCAGCAAATTCCCGCTGGCGGCCTACGCCCAGCAATTGCGGCTGGAGCTGGGCCCGCAAGGCTTGCACACGCTGCTCGTCTGCCCGGGGCCGATCCGCCGCGACGACGCGGGCCAGCGTTACGAATCGGCCGCCGAGAATCTACCCGAAGAGGCGCGGCGGCCGGGCGGCGGCGTGAAGCTCCAAGGAATCGACCCCGACTGGCTTGCCAGGCGCATCTTGGTCTCGTGCCAGCGCCGCAAGGCGGAACTCGTGGTGCCCGGCCGGGCTCGACTCTTGTTTGCCATCAGCCAGTTTTGGCCGAGCCTGGGGGACTGGATCGTTACGCAGATGACAAAGTAGTAGCCGAACTCGCCAGAGTTCGGGGCGGCCTGAATTCTGGCGAATTCAGCTACGAGCGTTTCCCCGTCGGCAGCACTTCCGCCAGCAAACACCGCTGATCCTGATAGAGAATCCGCACCCGCGGATCGGCCCCGCGGCTGTCCAGCAGCGCGGCCTTGGCAAGCTCCGGATGGCGCTGGCGGCTGGCGACCACGTACTGCATCTGGTGCGCGTTGAGCACCGCCAGCCACTTCGGATCGCCGGCAAACAGCATTTTGTGATCTTTCCAAGTCGAAACTTCCGCCAGGTGCACGTGGGAATAAACGAGCGGCTTCAATCGGCCCTCGGTCTTCCAAATCAGGTAATCGGCCCAGTCCATCGGCGCGGCGATGTTGCCGGCCAGGCCGCGGCGAGCGACCTCATCGGCCAGGTACAGCGGCGTTTCGCTCACCATGCTCGGTCCGTCGCCACGACCCTGTCCGCTAATCACGGCAAAGCTCGGCGGCGCGAGCAGGGCCGTCATGAAAATTACTCCCATGGCCACGAGCGTGCGCATCGAGGTCGGCTCGTCGCCAGCCAGTGGGGCAGGCATCTTGCCTGCCACGGCAGGCTGGAAGCCCGCCCCACTTTGCCACGCTCGCCACGCGGCAGCGGCATGCGGCACGGCGACGACCGGCCAAGCGAGTGCCCACCAGGCCAGCATCCGAATGGCGGAAAACGTTGCCAGGGCAAACGCGGCCAGGATCAGAATCTCGAACAGCTCCCATTTCCGCGGGCTCAGTTTGGCCAGGGCCAGGCTCGCCGCGAGCGACGCCAGCAGCAGCATGCCGGTGAGGCTGGAAAATCTCGTGGCCTGCCATTCGCTGATGCTCGACAGCGCCGCGTGTTCGCCGAAAAAGATCGTCTTCACGAGCAGGAGCGGCCCGTGCGGATTGAGACACGACGCGGCCAGGGCCAGCACGAGCGCCCCCCAGGCCCGCGCGAATCGCGCGTCGCGAAGCGCTTGTGCGATGTTCCACTGGTGCTCGACCAGCAGGTTCCAGGTCATCCCACCGGCAAAAGCGCCCAGAATGGCCAGGCCCATCAGGATCGAGCCGTGCAGGTTCGCCCACAAAGCGGCGACAATCGGCACCCAAACGAGCGGATGCCGCCGCGTCGGCAACTGGGCGGCGGCAAGCAGGAACAATGCCGCGCCGAGCTGGCCGAAAAGCTGCGGACGGATCGTTCCATGAATCGGCAGGTCGAGGACGAACATCGCCGCCCCGGCGGCCCAGGCCCATTGCGGCGGCGCGCCGCGACATACCACTGCCCACATCAGCACCCCCGCAATCGCCGTCATCAACAGTGCGTGTCCAAACACGAGCCCTTCGTTGCCGAACCATTGCTGCACTTCGTGGCCGATGAGTTGAGCCAGCCACGCCGAATGAAGCATTGGCCGGCTGCCCGGATGGGCCGA
>JAKEHX010000480.1 GCA_022614795.1 Planctomycetaceae bacterium
ATCGCCGCCGGCGTGGCCAAGGCCCATGCCGACCACATCCTGATCTCCGGCGACACCGGCGGCACCGGCGCCTCGCCGCTGACCAGCATCAAGCACGCCGGCCTGCCGTGGGAACTGGGCATTGCCGAGACGCATCAGACGCTCGTGATGAACGACCTCCGCAGCCGGGTGACGCTTCAGACCGACGGCCAGATCAAGACGGGGCGAGATGTCGTGATCGCGGCGCTGTTGGGCGCCGAGGAAGTCGGCTTCTCAACCGGGCCGCTAGTTTCGCTGGGCTGCATCATGATGCGAAAGTGCCACCTCAACACGTGCCCCGTCGGCATCGCGACTCAGGACCCGGTTCTGCGGCAGAAGTTTGCCGGCCAGCCGGAGCACCTGATCAACTACCTATTCCTGGTGGCCGAAGAAGCCCGGCAGATCATGGCTGAGCTGGGCTTTCGCACGTTTAGCGACATGATCGGCCGGGCTGATTGCCTGGAGACGAACGACGCAATCCGCCACTGGAAGGCTGAGGGAATCGACCTCTCGCCGGTGCTCATGCCCGCAAAGAAGCCGCACCCAGACGTCGAGGTCTATAAGACCCGCGAGCAGGATCACGGCCTGGCTGGCGCTCTCGACAACGAGCTGATTCAGGCCTGCCAAAAAGCGATCAAGCGCCGCGAAAGCGTGACTCTCCAGCGACCCATCCGCAATATCAACCGCACCGTCGGCACCATGCTCAGCCACGAGATCGCCAAGCGGTGGGGCGATGAGCTCTTGCCGGACGACACGATCCGGATCAAGTTCACTGGCTCGGCGGGGCAGAGCTTCGGGGCGTTCCTGGCCGAAGGTGTCACGCTCGAACTGGAAGGGGATGCCAACGATTACGTTGGCAAGGGGCTCTCTGGGGGGCGGATTGCGATCTATCCGCCGAAGGGTTCGCTCTTCCGGCCAGAGGACAACATCCTAATCGGAAACGTTGCCCTCTACGGCGCGACAAGCGGCTACGCGTTCTTTCGCGGGCGGGCGGCCGAGCGGTTCGCCGTCCGCAACAGCGGCGCGCACGCGGTGATCGAGGGGGTGGGCGATCACGGCTGCGAATACATGACGGGCGGCCGCGTGGTGGTGCTTGGACCGACGGGGCGCAATTTCGCAGCCGGCATGAGCGGCGGCATTGCCTATGTTTGGGACCCGGCTAGCGATTTCATCACGCGGTGCAACCTGGGAATCGTCGAATTGGAGAAGGTCGAGACGCCGCAGGATATGGCCGAGCTGCTTCACCTGATCGAGCTGCACCAGCAGTTCACCGACTCGCAGGTGGCCGAGAAGATGTTGCTGCACTGGCCCGAGATCACGCAGCAGTTCGTGAAGGTGATGCCGACCGACTACAAACGAGTACTGGCCGATCGCGCCAAGCACGACGAGGAGATCGAGGCAGGTGTCCATGGAGTTCCGAGCCATGGGTAAGCCCACCGGATTCAAAGAGTTTCCCCGCCGGCCGGTCCCTTACCGGGACCCGCTCGAGCGGATCGCCGATTTCGGCGAAATCTTCACGCACCCGCCCGAAGAGCACCTTAAGCGGCAGGGGGCCCGCTGCATGGATTGCGGCGTGCCGTTCTGCCAAAGCGCGACCGGCTGCCCGATCGACAACCTGATTCCCGAGTGGAACGACCTCGTGTATCAAGGCCGCTGGCGCGACGCCCTCGACCGGCTGCACAAGACGAACAACTTCCCGGAATTCACGGGACGAACGTGCCCCGCGCCGTGCGAAGGGGCGTGCGTCCTGGGGATTACCGACCCGCCGGTCACGATCAAAAACATCGAAAACGCGATCATCGACCGCGGCTTTGCCGAGGGTTGGGTGCGGCCCGAGCCGCCGCCTGCGCGCACGGGCAAGAACGTCGCCATCATCGGCTCGGGGCCGTCGGGCCTGGCCGCCGCAGCGCAGCTCAATAAGGTCGGCCACGCGGTCACTGTCTATGAACGGGCCGACCGGATTGGGGGCCTGCTCATGTACGGCATTCCCAACATGAAGCTCGATAAGGGAGTAGTCGAGCGGCGGATCAACTTGCTCAAAGAGGAGGGCGTCAAGTTCGTCACCAGTGCCGACGTGGGGAACAAGAACTCGCCCAACTTCGTCGATCCAAAGAAGCTCTTGAGCGAGAGCGACGCCCTCCTGCTGGCGACGGGAGCGACGCGGCCCAACGACCTGCCGATCACCGGCCGCGGCCTTTCGGGCATTCACTTCGCCATGGAGTTCCTCACTACCAACACCAAGAGCCTGCTCGACAGCCGGCATGCCGATGGGCGATACATCTCAGCCAAGGACAAGGAGGTGATCGTCATCGGCGGCGGCGATACGGGCACCGACTGCATCGGCACATCGATGCGGCACGGCTGCAAGGGGCTGGTGAATTTCGAGCTGTTGCCCAAGCCGCCGAAGGAGCGTGCCCCGGACAATCCGTGGCCGCAGTGGCCGAAGATCTATCGGACCGATTATGGCCATCAGGAGGTCGCCGCGAAGTTCGGCGATGATCCGCGGGCCTTTTGCGTGATGAGCAAAGAATTCGTCGGCGACGACAATGGCCACGTGGCCGGCATCCGCACCGTGCAGGTCGAGTGGAACATGGTCGATGGGCAGTGGAAGCTGAAAGAGCTGCCGGAAACCGACAAGTTCTGGCCGGCGCAGCTTGTGCTTTTGGCGATGGGTTTCAAGGGGCCGGAGCAATATGTCTCGGAGCTATTGGGAATCGAAAACGACCCGCGGACCAACTACAAGGCGGTACACGGCAAGTTCGCCACAAGCGTGCCCAAGGTGTTCGCCGCCGGCGACTGCCGCCGGGGCCAGTCGCTTGTTGTTTGGGCAATCAACGAAGGGCGCGGCGCGGCGCGGGCGATCGACGAATTCCTGATGGGGGCCAGCGATTTGCCGGCGCCGGGGATTACACTCGGCCTGGCTGCTTTCTAGGTCACTTGTCATTGGTCACTTGCGAATGTGGATTCGAATCAGTGACAGACGACGACCCAGACAAGGGACCAGTGACAAGTGACCAATGACAACTTCCATTCGCCTCGCCACCGCCGCCGATCTGCCAGCGATCAACGACATCTACAACCACTACGTCCTGCACTGCACGTGCACCTACCAGACTGAGCCGGAAACGATCGAAAGCCGCGAGGCCTGGTTTGCCGAGCATCCGCCAGAGAAGTACCCGGTGATCGTGGCTGAACTTGCCGAACTCGGAACGCCACAGAGGGCGTTCCCTACAGAGCCCTCCCGCGTCGTCGGCTGGGGGTCGCTGTCAAAATTCCGTCCGCGGGCCGCTTATGCGCCGACCGCCGAGCCGTCGGTCTATATTCACCATGAATTTCTGGGCCACGGCCTGGGGCGCGTGCTCTTGGTGGAGCTGATCGCGCGGGCCCGGGCGGCAGGTTTCCACTCACTCATTGGCGGCTCAAGCGCCGACCGGGCCGCGAGCGTTGCGCTGCAAGAGAGCCTGGGATTTACGCGTGTTGCGCACCTAAAGGAGGTGGGCTACAAGTTTGGGAAATGGCTCGATGTGACGTACTTTCAGTTGATGCTCGACGGCGGCCCAAGTACTGGGTACTGAGTACTGAGTACCAAGTACTGAATTCTTCACTGATTCCGATTCTGCCAGATCGCTCACATGTCCTACGACACCAGCACGCCACGGTGGCGGACCATCCGCAACAGGTGCGGCTTGTCGAGGACGGTGAAAGGGGAGGCGAGCGGACGCCAGGCTTCGCCGCGCTGTTCGATCAGCCGCTCGTCGAGCGGGCCGAGCCGATCGGCCGCCAGCTTGAGATACGGCACCTTCCAGGGATCGACGTCCATCAAGCGGCAGACGGTCGCATCCACGGCAGTCGGATTGACGCCGACAACCACCAGGCCCATCGGCTTCATCGTGCCCATGATCGGGCCGTCCCCTTCCATGCAGTCGATGCCATCGACGATGGCGATCGTCTTGGGGAGCGAAGCATTGATGTCGAAGACCGTCTCGGGAATCCCTTGGTGGTGCAGGACGTTTTTCGGCCAGCCGTACTTGATGCCGGGGATCGTGCCGTAGAGGTTTTTCATGGCGGCGGTGACGCCGACCCAGTGATGCGTCTTCATTTTGGGGAGCGAGACGATCAGGTCGGCCTGGGCGACGGCTTGCGGGAAGAAGAGGCCCTTGAGCTTGCTGGCTCGCCCGGCGTTTTCGGTCCAGGCGACTTCCTGATAGTTGAGGTCGGCGAACGGCAGCCTGGCGGACTCGAGCGCACCGGCCACGCCCGACTCGACCAGGGCAATTTCTGTGTCGCGGATGTGCCCTGGCCCCTCGCCCACCGTGACATTCGCCCCCCACGTGCGAAAGACCTCAGCCGCGGCGACGATGACCGCCGGGTGCGTCGTCATGTGGGGGCAGTCGCGCGTCGGCTCGACCATGTTGGGCTTGAGCAGCACGCGCTTTCCGCGAACCGACTCGGGAACAAAGCCGCAGCTTGTCAGGCCGCCCTTGATCGTGGCGACGAGCGAGGCGTCATAGCGCTGGTTTTTTGCGATGAAGACGCTGGCCTTGTCGCGGAACCACTGGCGGACCATCCCCGTGCCGACGAGTGCGGCGGCGGTGAGCCCGCCGCCGATGAGCCAGGCCCGGCGATTGAATTTCGGAACTTCATTCATCGGGGCCAGCCTTTCGCTGCCAGTGCCAGCAGGGCCAGCTTGTGCGGTGCGTTGCCAGACTTTTTCGTACGCTCGTAAGCGGCGGCGAGCCACGCGTTGGCTTCGCGCACTTGGACGGCATGCGCCCGCAGGCCCAAGAGCGCCCAGGCCAGCGAGGCGGAGGGCGTTTCGGCGCCAATCGACCGCCGCAGCCAGGCGATGGACTTGGCGAATCGACCACTTGGATCGCTCTCGCCGGCAAGTGCCAGGAGGGCGATGCCGGTCGGCTGGATGTGTGGCCGCAGTGTTTGGCCCAGGACGGCCGTATTGCCATAGTTGCAGCCGCCGCTTTCCAGCAGCCGGTCGATGATGAGCCGCACGCCGTCGCGGGTCCGCTCGTGCTGGGCGTGGCCGGTCGCCTTGAGCGCCAACACGGCCAGAGCGGTCGGTTCCAGCCAGCACGATGTGTCGTCGGCATACGACCAGCCTGGGATTTCGCTGTTGTGACCGAACTCCGGAACGCAAGGCATCGTTTTGCCGTGGGCAGCGAGAATCCAGGCAGCGGCCCGCTCGATGCGGTCGCGGTGCTCGGCGGAATTGGCCGCCTTCCAGGCAAGCACGGCCAGGCTCGTCGGCCAGCCGGGCGACTGGCCCTCTCGGATGCCGACGCTGCCGTCCTCGGCTTGAGTGCGAGCGAGCCAACTGATGGCTGGGGACGCCGAAGCAGAGCGGTAGTTGGCCACTAGCGCCAGGGCCGCCAGCGCGGTCGGCTCGGTGGCCGGCGACGCATCGCCCTCGTAGCCGCAAATGGGGCGGCGGGCGAGTTGATCGAGGGCCGAATCGAGCCAATGCATACCCCTATTATCGGCCGCGATTGGGACGGCGGGCGTCGAAATCGGGGGCGGTCTGGGTGCGGATAATCTCGGCAATCCGCTCGGGGGGAAGTTGCGGCTTGGGACGGCCCTGGCCGCGGAATATCGGCAGGCCGCGGCGGCGGGCGTAAATCTCGCGGCGGGTACGGCCCTGGGGAGCGTCTGGCCAAGGTCCCGTTAATTCCTCAAAGTCGAAGAGCAAGGGGGCGGCTCGGCGGATGTATTGCCAGTAGGCCGGATTGTCGGTCTGCAGGACCACCAGGCCGCCGGGCGCGAGGCATTGGCGCACAAGCGCGAGAAACTCCGGCGTGATGAGCCGACGGTGATGCTGCCGGGTGTCTTGATACGGCTGCGGATGATAGACGTGAATCTCGGCAATGCTGGCCGGGGTGACGTACTGGTCAAGCAGCTCGTAGCCGCCGATCGCCGCCAGCCGCACGTTGGCCAGGCCGCGCTGGTTGGCACGGCGGGTGGCATAGCGGAGCACAAGGGGGAGGATATCGACGCCCAAATGATTCAGTTCTGGCCTGGCCAGTGCGCTGGTGATGGTGAACCGGCCGTTGCCGCAGCCGAGGTCGAGCACGACGGGCGCATCGCGGCCAAAGAGGACCGGCCAATCGAGCGGACCGGGCGGCGGGAGGCGCTTGATGGCGGTCTTGGCCCACTGGTCCGGCGGCAGGATGCGTCCGGGAATGGGAACGCCGAAGTCGGTATCTGAGTTGGGCACGATAGAGGGAATGACGAATGTCGAAATTCAAATGACGAAGGAAATCCGAAAATCAAAGCACGAATGGCGCACGCATTCGTCATTTGGCGCTCGTCATTCGTTCGTCATTTGACTTTCGACATTCGACATTTCGCGGTCAAGGGTGGGTTGCTAGCACAGTCCGCTGGTTGTTCTAACATCGGCCTTTCCCTGCGGCGCTTGTAATTGTTACACTCCGCCCCCGAACCGCCGGCAGCAATCTGCCCACCGGCGGCGTCAATCGTGCGAGAAGGAGGCGCTGTTGCTTTCGCGCTGGAGCATTCAACACAAGCTGCTTCTGTGCGTCGCCCTGTTGTTCTTGATTGTGGCGACGCTGGCGGTGAGCGGCTTTCGCGGGGTCTATTCGTACCGGCAACTGGCCCGGACGATCAGCCTCCGCGCGAGCGAGCTGCCTTCGGCGGGCGAGCTGGCGCGGAGCTTGGGCGATCTGCGTGTGACGCTGTACCGAGTCGAGAATGCAAAAGGCCCAGTGGATATCGACCTGCGGCGCAGGGACTTTCGCACGGATCTCGCAGAAGTTCAAGACGCCTTAGCCCGCTACCGCAAGACATTGCAAACCGAGTTGCCGTCGGATCCGCGTTTTGGCGATCGCAGTCACGAATGGAAGACGCTGGATGCTTTGGAGGCGTCGCTGGCCGATCTCAAACATGCCCGGGATGATCAGGCCTGGGTGCTGGATCCCGAACTCGTGCCGTCGCTAATCGTCAAGGTCGATGAAATGTACGAGCAGGCGGGCACGCTGCCCAACGAGTTGCATAAGCGGATGCTCGATTTCGCCAAGGAAGTGCGGATCGAGTATCGGACGTGGATCGTGGTGGAGTGGATCGCCGCGACACTGGCCGGGGCGCTCTTCGCCGGCCTCTTGGCGCTGCTTTATGTGTGGGTGGTGGCGCCGCTGCGGATTTTGATCGACGGCTCGCGGCGGATCGCCCAGCAGGACGATTTCGACCATCGCATCTACCTGCAATCGCGGGACGAAATGGCCGAGCTGGCCGCGGCTCTGAACGAAATGACCGCCCGCTTTCAGCAGATCACCAGCGAACTTGACGAACAGGTCCAGCAGCGGACGCAGGAAGTGGTCCGCGGCGAGCAGCTCGCCAGCGTGGGCTTTCTGGCGGCCGGCGTGGCCCACGAGATCAACAATCCGCTCGCGTCGATCGCCTGGTGCGCCGAATCGCTCGAAAGCCGCCTGCACGAGACGCTGCACGGCGACACCGAATCGCTAACCGACGACCAGCAGGCCGAGATCGAAATCCTCCGCAAATACCTTCGCCGCATCCAGGACGAAGCGTTCCGGTGCAAGGGGATTACCGAGCGGCTCCTCGATTTCTCGCGGATGGGAGACGTGCAGCGGCAGAACACCGACCTGGCCGAGCTGATCCAGGGGGTGATCGACATGGTCAAGCACCTGGGCAAATACCGCAACAAGCACATCGAGTTCGACGAGGCCGAGCATGTGATCGCACCGGTGAACGTGCAGGAGCTGAAGCAGGTCGTGCTGAACCTCGTGACCAACGCCCTCGACAGCCTCGACCCCGGCGGCACCGTCTGCGTGACGCTGAAGCGAGCCGGCCAATTTGCCGAGCTGTTGGTGCGCGACAACGGCTGCGGGATGAACGACGAGGTGCTGAGGCACCTGTTCGAGCCGTTCTTTACCCGCCGCCGCGACGGTTCGGGCACCGGGCTGGGCCTGTCGATCACGTACCGGATCATCACCGACCACGGCGGCACGATCGAGCCGGCCAGCGAAGGGCCGGGGAAGGGCTCGCGGATGCGGGTTCTGTTGCCGCTGGTGGCCCGCGATGTTGCGCGGAGCCAGCGTCAAGCCGACATCCGACCGGGACGAAACCTGCAAGCTGCTTAGTCACGTTCAGAAGCTTCAACCAATTTCTCGCAAGTCCAAAACTGAGCCAGGAACATGAAAGAGAATCTCAAAGGCGAGAGCAAACCCGTGAGCCGACTCAAGATCCTGTTCGCCGACGACGAGCCGGCGCTCCAGGAGCTGATGAGCCTGGAGCTGCCGCGGATGGGGCACGAGGTGACCGTCTGCCCCGACGGAGCGACCGCCTGTGCGGCGCTCGAGAAAAACACGTACGACTGCATCATCGTCGATCTCGACATGCCAGGCATGAGCGGCATTCAGGTCATCGGCCGGTGCAAGGAACTCTCGCCCGATACGGACGCTGTCGTGCTGACCGGCAAGTCGTCGTTCGAGACGGCAGTGCAGGCGCTAAGGCACGGAGCCGTCGATTACCTGACCAAGCCCTGCAAGCTGGTCGATCTGAAGGCCCTCTTGCACCGCGTCGCGCGGCAGCGGGAGTGGATCAACAAGGTGCGGGCCCTCAAGCACCAGCTCGAGCGTGTGGAAGGCAAGACCGAGCTGGTCGGCGAAAGCCGGGCGATGGAGCAGGTCAAGCGCTTGATTGAGAAGGTCGCGCCGACAAATTCGACGGCGCTGATCCTGGGCGAGACCGGGACGGGCAAGGAGCTGGTGGCGCGGGCCGTGCATCAGAACAGCCTGCGGAGCGACAAGCCGTTCGTTGCGGTCAATTGCGGGGCCTTGCCTGAATCGCTGATCGAGAGCGAGCTGTTCGGCCACCGGAAGGGCTCGTTTACCGGAGCCGACGACCACCGAGTCGGCCTGTTCGAGGTGGCCCACGGCGGGACGATTTTCCTCGACGAGATCGGCGAGCTGCCCAAGGCAATGCAGGCGAAGCTATTGCGGGTGCTCGAAAGCGGCGAGATTCGTCGGGTCGGCGACAACAACTCGTTCGAGGTCGATGTGCGGGTCGTAACCGCCACGCACCGCAACCTGCCGGAAATGGTCGAGGCGGGCCTTTTCCGCGAAGACCTGATGTACCGGATCAATACGTTCGAGATTCATCTGCCTTCCCTGCGCGAGCGGAGCGGCGACATCGAGGCCCTGGCCGAGCATCTCTTCCGCCGCTTCCGGCCCGGCCTCAAGCCCCACGAGATGCTCTTTACTCCGGAGGCGATCGAGGTCCTCACTCGGCATAGCTGGCCGGGCAACGTGCGCGAGCTGGCCAACGTCATCGAGCACGCTACGATTTTGTGCGACGAGCCGCCGATCACGCCCGATCACCTGCCGCAGCGGTTCGATTCGCGGAAGGCGGCGGCTTCGAAGGTGCGGATCAGCGGGCCGATTTCGCTGCGCGATCTGGAAATGCAGGCGATCTACGACGCTCTCGAGCGGCACAGCGGCAACAAGCCCGAAGCGGCCGAAGAACTGGGGATCAGCCTGAAGACGCTCTACAACAAGCTGAATCAGACGGTGTTGGCGGAGAAGGCCGCGTAGCCGCAAACCCAATTCAATTGCTCAAGTACTCAGAGGTTGTGAATGAATCCCGTAGCGGAACTCGCCAGAGTTCCGAATCCGCGGAAAAACCTGAAGTCTGGCGACTTCAGCTACGAAAGATTC
>JAKEHX010000481.1 GCA_022614795.1 Planctomycetaceae bacterium
ACCATCACTTTAGTTCCGCTCCCGCAGTAGCGATTTCATTAGCACCCCGTTGTTTTCGCACATGTGGTCACCTCGCTCGGCGCCGGCAGTAGTCCGCCTCGCTAATGCCGCTCGTGCCTGCGCTTTCGCGCCGGCGGCATCGCTGCTGCTGTGGCTGGTGCTGCCCCTCGGCGGCACTTTCGCCCAGAATGCCGGCGAGCGCATCATCGACCGCGAACCCTTCGACCGCATGACGCTCGACAATGTCAACGAAAACAAGGTGATTCTGCTCAAGCCCGTTTCCTTTCCAGGTCGGCGCGTGCCCGCCGAGCCCAAGCCGAGCGAGAAGTTGCGGGTGCGGCTGCTGGAGAATAACCAGGAATATGAAATCGCCTGGCAGCACATCGAGAAGTTCGAGCTGTTCGAACAAATGGTGCTGGCCGAAGCAGGTCAGTTGGCGGCCGCCGGCAACTTCGACGAGGCCTATGCTTATTTGACTTTCCTGTTCGATTACTATCCGACGACCGCGGGACTGGCCGAGGCCCAACAAGCCTACCTTTACCAGTCGTCCGGCGCGGCGTTCAAACAGCAGCGCTTCGACGAGGCCCTGGGAATTGTCGAGGAATTGTGGGCCCAGAACCCTCAGTTCCGCGCGGCCGAAACCGCGCCGGCACTGAAGACCGTGCTCGGCAACATCGCCGATAAGCTGATCGGGCAATACGTTGCCAAAGAGGATTTTCGCTCGGCCCGGACGCTGCTTTCTCGCCTGATTTCGCGTTACCAGGCCCAGGACGAGCCCTTTGCCCGCCGCTGGCAGGACGAACTGTCCCAGCGCGCGGCGGCGCGCCGCGACGAGGCCCGCGCGCACCTGGAAGCAGGCCGTTTCATCCAGGCCTACGATGCGTGCGCGGCGATGCGGCTGGTCTGGCCCAACGTTCCAGGCGGGGCCGAGTTGGCGGCAGAAGTCGCCCGCCGCCATCCCTTGGTCATCGTCGGCGTCGAGCATCCGGCGGCTGACTTTAATGCGCGCGACTTGATCAATCCGGGGGCTCGACGCGCCGGCAGGCTGGTCCAGCGCGGCCTGCTCGAGTTTGCCGGCCCAGGACCGGAAGGCGGACGCTACGTTTGTCCGCTGGGAACCGCCGAGCAAAGCGTTGACGGTCTGGAAGTTTTGTTTAACCTGCGGCCGAACGCCGAGCTGTCGGGGTACGATCTGTCGAGGCTGCTTCTTCGCTGGGCTCGACCGGGCGAAGAGGGTTTTGAGCCGTCGTGGGCGCGGACGCTTGAGAGCGTCGGGGTGTCGAACGTGACCCGCGTTACGGCCAGGCTCAAGGCGCCCCACGTGCTTCCTCAGGCGCTGCTTCAGGGAAGCTACGGCACGGTTGGCTCGAGTAGCCGTCAAGCCGACCAGGCCGGCGCCAAGGCCGACGATGGAAATGGCGCATACCAGCTCTTCTCCCACAGTGCGGAGCTGACGCGCTATAGCTTGCGTCAGCAGACGAAGCGCGAGCCGGGACAAGTGGCGGAAGTTGCCGAGCGGCTCTACACCGATCCGCAGCGAGCGATCCTGGGCCTGAAGCGCGGCGAAATCGACGTGCTGGAGCGCGTTTTTCCGGGCGACCTGCCGGCGGTGCAGTCCGATTCCGAGTTGGCCGTATCCGCGCTGGCGATGCCGACGAGCCACCTGCTGCTGCTGCGAGACAAGCATCCGTACCTGGCGAACCGGACGTTTCGGCGGGGGCTGGTGTATGGGATCGATCGCCAGCAGATCCTCAGTCAGGGGCTGCTTCGCGGGCAAGAATTGGCGGGCTTTGGCGTGATCAGCGCTCCGTTCCCGGCGCCATTTGGCAGCGGCGACTCGCAGGCCTATGCCTACGACAAGTTGATCGAGCCGCGTCCCTACGATCCGCGGTTGGCGCTCACTCTGCGGTTGCTTTCCCAGAACGAGGTGAAATCGTTCTTCGAAAAACAGCAGCAACAAGCCCCCGCGCTTACGCCGATCCTTCTCGGACATCCGGCCGATGAGGCCTCGCGCATCGCCTGCCGGGCAATCGTACGGCAGTGGGAGGCCATTGGCGTCAAGTGCAAGCTCAACGAGCTTCCGCCCGGCGTGGTTCTGGACGGGGGCGAGTGCGACGCGGTTTATGTGCAAGCCGCGGTCTGGGAGCCGATTGTGGATGCCGCGCGATTGCTGGGTCCAGAGGGTCTGGCGCCGGCCAAGAGCGCCTTCATTCAGCTGACGCTGCGGCAAATCGAACGGGCCGCCAATTGGCAAGAAGCCCGCGAGCGGTTTCGCCAATTGCACCGCCTATTGCACGAAGACGTCACCGTCATTCCGCTGTTCCAGACGTTCGACTACTACGCCTATCGCAAATCGTGGTCAGGACTCGAGGCGTCGCGCGTCAGCCTCTACGAGAACATCGCCGATTGGCGATTTGTACCGGACACGCCTGCCAGCGGCGCCACAGCCGGGGGAGGAAGGCCATGAGGTCCTTTCGACCGTCTGCGCTCGTGCTGGTTGCGGCCTTGACATTATCCGGAGTGGCACGTTCCGTTGCTGTTGGTCAGGCGAATTGGGAGTATTCGCCCTATCAGGTGCGGGTCTGGATCGTCGCGGAGCCCCACCCGCAATGTCCTGCTGCGATCCAGAGCGATCTCGCCCGGCGGCTGTCGGCGCGGGCACAGGCGGTTTGCGGAGCTGTGTGGGACCTCGCTGTCGAGCCGGCGCCTCCAGGATTTGTTGCCGCGCTGCCCGACGAGTTGAATCTGCCCGCCGCACAGTTTCAAAAGCTCTCCCCCGATGTGCTGAAGGGGGACAAGCTGCTGGTCGTGCGACTGGTGCCGGGAAGCCTGGGCTGGGAGGTCGAAGCACGCGAATTCGACTGCCATGGTTGGCAGTGGGGTCCATTGATTCGGCGGAGCGCTTCTTCAACGGCGGAACTGTCGCTGGCCATCTGGGATGCGGCGATTGAAGCGTTTGTTCCCCTGGCGAGGATCGAAACGGTGGACGGGCCGAGCGTCGTCGCTCGATTGCGGGCTGGCGGTCTCGTGGTGCGATCGAATTCTCCGGTCCTGATGGACAAGGGATCGATTCTCCAGCCGATTATCCGGCGCAACGACCGCGCCGGAGTGCCGCTGCCAAATACGGGCATTCAGCCGCTGGCCTGGACGCTCCTGGCCGTCGAGTCGCGGGCCGATGCGCTCGTCCAGTGCAAATTGCACTCCGGCTACCGTGCGGCCCTTTCGTCGAGGGCCAGTCCGCGCTCAGAGCGGCTGGCGCTGGCGGTCAAGCCGCATTATCCTGCCACGACGCTGGAGCTGCGCTCGCGGACCGCGCCGCAGCGGCTCTTGACCGGCTATGAGATCTACGCCAAGCGCCCGGACAAGGAGGAGGTGGTGCATCTTGGATCGAGCGATTGGCGGGGACAAATCGCCTTGCCCAAGGGGGACGGTTCGCTCGAGTTGCTGCTCATTCGCAACGGCGCTCAGCTGCTGGCTCGCTTGCCGATCGTTGCCGGGCAGGACGAACATCTGGTTGCCGATTTGATGGACGACGATGGCCGGCTGCAAGCCGAAGGGGCCGTCGCGGCCCTGCACAGCCGGGTACTGGATCTGGTGGCTCGTCGCGAAATTCTGGCCTCGCGGTTCCGGGCCCGGCTCAAGGAAGGGAAACTCGACGAGGCCCAAGCACTGCTCGATCAGTTCCGCTTGCTGGAAAGCCGGGCCGATTTGAGCCGCTCGTTTGACGAGATGCAAAAGGCGGTTGCCGCATCCGATCGATTGACGCAGCAGCGCATCGGAAAGCTATTCGACGACGCCCGCAAGCTGCTGACAGTCAAGGGCCTCTCCGACGACATGGTCAATACATTGGTCGCCGAATTGACCAGGGCCCGGGCCGCCCCAAGGACGACGCCAACATCCGCGCCAACAGCCAAATAGTGAGCGGCGAATGAAACCTAGCGCTCGCGCCGCGCGGCCGATCCGACGGGGACTGCCGGCGTCACAAATCTCCGCAGGAGATGTTCGTTCGCGGCCAGATTGACGAGTAGCCGGCTGCCGACGACGTTGCCGCGGCCGATGAGATCGAGCCGTTGCTCGGGCGCCTCGGCGTAGGTGATCATGTTTCCCTGCGGCTCGATAACCCAGCCTGGATGGCGGTAGCCGCGGAGAAAATCCCCTTCTTCAATGAGCCAACATTCGGCGGCGAAGGTGATTTCCACGGGTTCGGGCGGACCGGACGTAAGAATGCGGCGGGCCACTGCCGGCAAAAGGCCCGCCATCGGAAAGCGGCGGCCGTGGCCCAAGTCCAGCTCGCGGCACAAATAGGCCAGGCCGCTTCCCTCGCCGTAAATCCGGCCGCCTGCCGCGGCAAACTCGCGGAGCGATTGCAACAGACAGTGGTTTCCGGCCAGCACCTCGGGACGGCGCTCCGGATGGCCGCAGCCGAAATAGACGACATCAGCCCCGTCGGGAATCGCGCCGCTTCGCAGCGGCGAGAAATCGCAAAGCTCTGCGCCGGCTGCTTCCAACAAGTCGAGCGTATCGGGGAAGTAGCCGCAATACTCCTCATCGTACGCGATGGCAATGCGGAGCGGCCCGCCATCCAGATCGAACGCCATATCGTCCGCCGGCACGGACGGCAATGGCGAACGGTCGGCCAGCGCCAGGAGGTTATCAAGGCGCAGATTCGCCGCCAGCCGCCGGCCAAGCGCCGCACAAAGCTCAGGCGACGGATCGCGGCCGGCCGGGAGCGTGCGGCACAACGAACGCAGCGATTCGGCTCGATCCATCCAGCCAAGGACGGGGACTTTCCACAATGACTCGAAATTGGTCTGCCAGTGAATGGCATGCCCGGCATCGATGGCTCGATCGAGCAAGAGGCCGTCCAGGCGGTCCGGCCGCTTGGGCAAGTTGCAGGGATCGACGGTCGCCAGATCGACGATCGCCAGCCGCGGCAGATCGAGGCAATCGCACAGCGCGTCCAGCCGTCCACCGACTGCCTGGCAGTCAACGTCAGATGGTGTGCGTGGCACGTCGAACGTGCCCTCCACGATGCCTAGCTGGATGCTCTCCGCGGCTCGCAGCATCGTGCGAATGCAGACAGAGCGGCTCATGGCCCAACTGTCGAGCTGGCGGCAACCGCTGCCCGAAAGCGAGCGGGCGGCATCGTGGGCCGGCAGCCAGGCCGTCGAACAGAAGTGGGCAAAATCGTAGCCAGCCGCATAGAGAGCAGCAAGCATGCCCCAGACAATCGGCTGGCGATCAGTAGCGGGATCCAGCGAACCGACGGCGACTCGCGGCAAGAGCCTCATCTGGTTTCACCTAAGCGACGATTCTTGCGGCGGGAAAACCGCGTGGCAGGCCAGACTCGAAGGGCCCGAAACAGAAGGGCAAACTGGTGGGAAACAGCAGGTGACTGCTCAGATTTTTCGATCCGTCCGCCAATGAGTCAAGCGCCTTAACCCATGAAAACCCAAGGAAAATGTCCGTGTCCTCGTGTTCACCAAGTCATGGCAATTGGCACAACCATTCCGCTATGCCCTGAATTTGGTCCCCCTTCCCCTCGAC
>JAKEHX010000053.1 GCA_022614795.1 Planctomycetaceae bacterium
GCTCCTGCCCTTGATTGGAGTGCACTTTTTCGGCGAGGACTCCACCTCAACTCCTTGATTTAGAACTCGGCGCTGATCCCAATGACGAACGATTCCGCGATCTGCCGAATGTGCAAGTCCGTACCCGGAATCGGGCCTGCCGTTCCGAAAATCGGACCATGGATCGAATTGGGAAAGGCATAGACGTAGGAAGCGTGCATGGCGATGGCCTTGGTCACCTGCATGGAAGCGCCCAAGTAGACGCCATGCTGATAGATCCCCGGCGCTTCCAGGTTGAAAAACGTGACCGCGTCGTCGATGGGGTTGGTGTTGTAAGAATAGCCCAAGCGGAGCGCCAGCGCCTCGTTCAGCTGGTATTGAGCGCCGATACCCACATAGAACACGTCGTCCCAGCCCAATCCCGTGACGGCGCCGAAGGCGTCGATGCCGGCCGGGTCGCCGAACGCGCGCGCACCCCGGTAGTTGATCCAGCGCATGTCGGCGGCCAGCACCAGACCCTCGTACCCGGTATACGAGATGCCCCACGACAGGATCATGGGATAGGTTAGATCGAGCCCGATCGTGCGGGGCGCCCCCAACTCATCTCTCGACTCGAACTGGAAGCGCTCGAACCACTGCGGGCTCTTGAACGAAAAACCAAGGTTGATGCCGGACGGCCCCTGATAGAAGACGCCTGCATGGATGCCGAGCCCCCAGCGCAAGCGCGCATGCGTCCCCGGCGGGTAGGTGGCAAAACCGTCGCCGTTGGCATCGTCCGGCGGGGCGAACGCAAGCACGTCGCCCTGCAGGTCCGCGATGTTCACTGTCGGCGACACGCCGACCATGATGCGCTCGGTCAAGCGCACTGCCACAGTCGGAGCGAGCTGCAAGAGCGCCAAACGCGAGTACACCGGACCGATGCCGAAGCCGTTGGGGGGCGGCGGAGTGAAAATGGGATTGTTCAGGTCGCCCTTGAAATTCGTGAAGTAACCGCCAATGGTCAAGAGGCCCAGTCCATACGTGACCGGCACCGGCGATTCTTCCGGTTGATAGACAATGCCGATGGAAGGCAACGCGCTGAGCCCCGTATCGCTCCGCGTGCCGCCGCTCAGCGTGGCCGCCGGCACGCCCGGGCCGAACGCATTCGCCTGAATGGTGGACCGGGCGGTGTGCCGCGAGCTGAGCAGCTCATTGCCGATGTCCACTCGTGATTTGGGCAATGCGCCAATCGTTGCCGGGTTCCAGTACAGACCGCCCAAGGAATCCAACGCCGTTGCCGTCCCCGCGCCCGCCATGGACCGGTTCACGCCGCCTTCACCCGGCAGGACAATGCCTTGGGCATTGGCGCTGGCTGGGAGGAATAGGCTTGCAAGAAAAACAGCCGTCAGCCGATACCGTGAAGCGAACTGACCCATTGTCGAAATCCTTGGAGAAGTAATGAATTTCTACTTTGGCTATCTTCGGATTACTTCGGATTTGGCGGTTGGGTAACTTGAGTGAGATTTGCCGAATGCAACGGTTATTCGGCTTCCGTCGAGTTTTGTACCCGTACGATTCGTACAACGCACGAGCCTCACGATTCGTGGCGCAGAGTCGATCAAGTGCAGAAAAATACACTTTGGATAGAGACGATCTGTGCAAAAGCGCACTTAGGAGAGTATGGGCAGCGATATGGCGCCAGATTCCGACGAATCGACAGCACTTTTGAAACGGGCGGCCGGCGGTGACCAACAAGCGTTGCGCGACTTGCTCGCGCTGCACCGGGATCGACTCAAGCGCATGGTGCATTTGAGGTTAAGCCGACGCTTGCAAGGACGCGTCGATGATTCGGACGTGCTGCAAGAAGCTCTTTTGGACATATCGGGCCGTCTGCACGAATATGCCGCCGATCCAAAGTTGCCGTTCTTTTTGTGGCTGCGGCACATGACCGGGCTGAAGTTGGCCGAGGTTCATCGTCGCCACCTCGGTACGCAACTGCGTGACGCCGATCGCGAAGTGACGCTGCACCGCGGCGGCTTGCCCGAAGCCGATTCGATGTCGCTGGCCGCTCACCTGCTTGGCCAGCTGACAACGCCATCGCAAGCGGCCATCAAGGCCGAGACTCGCCTCATCGTTCAAGACGCCTTGAATAATATGGATCCGACCGATCGCGAAGTGCTGGCTCTGAAGCATTTCGAGCAGCTTTCCACGAGCGAAATCGCCGAGGTTCTCGGCATGTCCAAAGCTGGCGCGGGCAGCCGCTATCTGCGCGCCATCAAACGCCTCAAGGAGATACTGTCCCAAATACCCGGATTCATGGAGTGATGATCCCGGTGCACGATGCGGCACGCGGTGGATTCGCCCCCAACCTCGAACCATGGATGCGCCCATGTCCTCGTCTTCATCCCAAGTCCGGTCGGCACTCGTCATGGAACTCGCCGAAGAGTTCCTGAATCGTTACCGCAAGGGCGAACTGCCGCCCCTCAAAGAATACGTCGACCGGCACCCCGAATTGGCCGCCGAGATCAAGGAAGTCTTCCCGGCGATGGCGATGATGGAGAACATTGCCGTCGCCGATTCGTCGCTCGAGGGAGACGAAGCTGAAAAGAAGGCCGCCGCACCGACCGAAGTCGCGCTGAAGCAGCTCGGCGATTATCGCATCATCCGCGAGATCGGCCATGGTGGCATGGGCGTTGTGTACGAAGCGGAGCAGGTTTCGCTCGGCCGGCACGTGGCGCTCAAGGTCCTGCCCAGTCAGGCGCTCGCGGATGCCAAGCACAAGCGCCGTTTCGAGCGCGAGGCGAAAGCGGCGGCCAAGCTGCACCACACCAACATCGTACCGGTCTTCGGCGTGGGCGAGCATGAAGGGCTGCCCTACTACGTCATGCAGTTCATCCAGGGGCTGGGCTTGGATGTGGTGCTGGACGAACTCAACAACATGCAACCGGGGGCAGCGCATACACCCACGGGATTGCCGACCGCCGGCGAGATTCGCATTTCGCGCCGCAATGTAGCGGCCGCCGACATGGCGCGGTCGCTGATGACCGGCGCGTTTCAACAACCGGCCGATTCGAACAATGAGCCCGATTCCCCAGAACAATTGATCTTCCCCGCCACGATGGACCTGCCCGCGGCGGGAAGTCCGGCGCCGCGTCCGGCATTGTCAGCGTCGTCCAATTCGTCGGGGCTGTCGGAGTCGTTCACCGTCTCTTCCTCGTCGATCATTCTTCCGGGGAGCAGCACGGCTTCGGGCCATAAAGGCGCCGGCAAGAAACAGAGCTACTGGCAGAGCGTGGCCAACATCGGCCGGCAGGTGGCCGACGCGCTGGAATACGCCCACAAGCAAGGCATTCTCCATCGCGACGTCAAGCCCTCGAATCTGTTGCTTGACTTACGCGGCACGGTTTGGGTTACCGATTTCGGCCTGGCGAAAGTGGCGGGCCCCGGCGGCGACAATCTAACGCACACCGGCGACATCCTGGGCACGCTGCGCTATATGCCGCCTGAGGCGTTCGAGGGCAAGAGCGACGCCCGCGGCGATTTCTACTCACTCGGCTTGACCATGTACGAACTGCTGGCGATGCGGCCGGCGTTCGGCGAAAAGGATCGCAACAAGCTCATCAAGCATGTGACGGCGGGCGAACCGGCGCCGCTGCACAAAGTCAATCGCGAGACGCCGCGGGACCTGGTGACGATCATCCACAAGGCGATCGACCGCGACCCGAGTCGACGGTATGCGACCGCTGAGGACATGGCGTCCGATTTGCAGCGCTTCCTCGACGACGAGCCGATTCTGGCGCGGCGGCAAACGCAACTGGAGCGCTATTGGCGCTGGGCCCGGCACAACCCGGGTATCGCGGTGCTGGGCGGCGTGCTGACCGCGGTGCTGGTCATTGCCACGCTGGTCTCGCTCGTCGTCGCCGGCCGAATGTCTACCTTGGCGCACAATGAAGCGCAGGCGGCCGCCGACGAACGAACCGCGCGCGCGGAAGCGGAAGAGGCCAAGAACCGGGAAGCCAAGGAGAAGAAGGACGCCGACGAGAGTCGCAAGAGCGCCGAAGAGGCTCTTAAGAAAGCGGAGGAGCACTTTGCCAAAGCGCGGGCCGCGGTCAATGACTATTTGACTGCCGTCAGCGAGGACGAGCGGCTCAAGGCGCCGGGCCTCCAGGGGTTGCGGAATCAGCTCCTGCGCTCGGCCGAGCAATTCTACAAACAGTTCTTGAAGGAACGCGGCCATGACCCCACGCTGCGCCGCGAGTTGGCCGGAATCTACTACAAGATCGGGGAAATCAACCGCGACCTTAAGCTCCCCGAGGCCAAGTCCGCGAATCTTGAATCTCTGCGGTTGTACGAGACCCTTGCGAAGGAGTCGCCCAACGATCCGGACCTCCAGCACGGATTGGCCATGTCGCTTTATCGCTCGGGAGCGCGTGCCCGGGCCATTCCCATCCTCGAGAAACTGATCACTCCGGAAGATCCGCGCTACCATGCCGATCTGGCGTCCGTATACAACGACTCGGCCATAGATGCGAAGACCGACAAAGCAAGAGAGCTGGAGTTTCTACGCAAGGCGCTGACCGTTCGGGAACGATTGGTCCGTCTGAAGCCGGACGACCCGGATGCCCGTTTGGGACTTTCCGCCAGCTTGAACAACATCGCGATCAATTTGAAAGACGACCGCAACGCCGAGGCCCTTGCTCTCTTGCAACGTGCCGTCGAGCAAGGCGAGACGGCGTATCGGCTCCGCCCGGCCGACCTACTGACCGCCCGCTTTTTGTGGATCCAGCTGAACAATGTGGCCAGCAAGGCAAAGAAGGTCGGTGAGACGGAGCTCGCCTTGGCCGCTCACCACCGCCGGGTCGAGCTGCTGGACCGCCGCGCCCGCGACAATCCGATGATTGTGGGATTCGATATGGACCTGGCGGACGGCTATGCGACGTTGCTGAAGGAGTTGCGGGAATCGGGCCGGCTGGAAGAAGCGGCCAAGACTGCCGACAAGGCGAGCGCTCGGCTTGCGGAAACGACGGAGGAGACCACCGACTTCCTGGGCAAAATCCTGGGCTTCCGCCTGGCCGCTCATGCCGTCGCCGTGGCTCGGGCCAAAGCCGACCCGGACGCCGAGGTGAACACCGAACCCGAAGCAACTGCGGCGGTGAACGCCCTGAGGCAGTATGTTCTGGCGGGTGGGCGCAACACCAAGCCGTTGCAGGCCGACCTGACCGAGCCGCTGCGTCAGCGGGCCGACATCAAGGAACTGTTAGTTCGGATGGACGAGTTGGGGCCGGCCGATGCCAAGGCCAAGCTCACGACCGCCACCGCCGAGGAGAAGCTAGCCGCTCGGCAGTCGATTCTGATAACGCTGGAAGCCCTGGCCGGACCACCGCCGCACACCCGTTCCGTGCGCCGCAGCCTGGCTCAGGCAAGGCAAGATTGGGCCCAGGCGCTGCTCGGGGCCGGTCAGGTCGATGAGGCGCGGCTGGCGTTTGACGACGCGCTCTTGGCCCGCCAACAACTGGTGCAGGAGTCGCCCTCCAACGAGCAGCTTCGCGCCGACCTGGCACAAAGCCAATCAGCCGCCGGCGATCTGTTCGCCGCCGCTGGCAAGCTCGCCGACGCCGTCACGACGTGGGACAAGGCGCTGACCACGCTTGAGGAGGGGCTGAAGACCAACCCCAACAGCATCGTCTTCCAGACCGCGTTGGTCGAACGGCTGACGCACTTTGCCTATCAGGAGGGCCGGACGGGGTTGTGGGACCGGGCGCTGCAGCACTACCGGCAGGCGTCCCAGGTCCAGAAACCGGCTAACAACGGCATTCGCTACTTCGCCGGCCTTTTCGAGATTGACGCGCGCAACCCTGCTGGCTATCAGGCGCTGGCCGCCATGGCAGCAGGCGTAACCGATTTCTCGAAAATAGATGGAGTCCACGCGGCTCGCCTCCTCGTGCTGAGCGACGGTGGGGCGGCCCGGCACCCAAAGGCGGTCCGGCGCGTCGCTGACGACTTCCGCCACAAGAGCCGGGGCCAAGAGGAATGGCTCCGCGGACTTGCCCACCTCCGCCTCGGCGAACACGCGAAAGCGATCGAGTACTTGGAGCGGGCCGAGACGTTCTCCTGGAAGTGGCCGGCTTTGGCCCTGGCCTACCACCGGGCCGGGCGCGCGAATGCCGCCCTCGACGCCCTTGAGCGGGCCTTGGCCGAAGCTGACCGCGAGATGCGCGCCGGCGTCTCGGCCGATGTCCTGCGCTACCCGCTCGAATACTGGGACGAGTGGCTGCACTACCGGATCCAGCTCCGGGAGTCGCACGTGGCGATCCATGGCAAGCCGCCGCCCGACTCGCCGTACGAGCGGATGCACCGCGGTCGTGTCTTCTTCGCCCTTGAGGAACACGACAAGGCCGAGGTCGAGTTCGCCGCGGCAGTTGCCATCCGGCCCGATGACGCCGACGTCTGGCTGACCCGCAGCCGCATCTACGCCCAACTGGGGCAGAAAGACCGAATGGCCGCCGATCTGCTGCGCGCGCAGCAAGTCAAGGGCGACGACGCGCGGACGTGGATCGAAGCCGGCAGGATGCTGGCAGAACACGGCGAGCACCAGCAAGCCGATATCGCGTTCGCCCGCGCTTCCGTCCTGGGCAAAGGCGAGCTTCATCGATTTCTGGAGGCCGGGTGGTGGATGGCCGGACCGTACCCCGAACACCTCGACCAGACATGCGCGCCGGAGCGTGACCCCGATCCATCGAAGCCCGTCCCTGCTGCCAGGGAAAAGCGCGAGCTGAAATGGCTTGCGGTCCCGAGCGCCGCACACAGCGGAGCAGTCTCTCCCGGCGCGGCGGCCGGAGGGTCCAACAAGGCGTCGTTCTACTACTTGGCCTACGTCTATACCGACCGCGACCGGACCGCGGACCTGCACTTCCGCACCGCGGATGACGCTCGAATGTGGGTCAACGGCCGTCTGGCGTTCGACGGATTGACCGCCTGGGGTATTGGCAAGGAACATTCCGTGCGTATCCCGGTGACGCTGCGGGCCGGCAGAAACACACTGTTGGTGAAGGTGAGTGGCACGAAAGACCAGCGCTGGTTCGAGTGCGTATTTCACGACGCCCCGGCCCTGCGAGCGATCGACCTGGCCCATCTCGGCCTGTGGCCCGAAGCGGCGGACGCGTTTGCCGAGGCCGACCGCCGCATTCCCCTCGACGCGTGGCGGTCACATCTGCGCATGCTGTGCCTGCTCGCGGCCGGCCGCGATGACGAGTACCGCCGCGCGTATGCCGAGATGCTTCGTCGTCACGACCGGCCCGGCAGCGTGGACGTCCCGATTGAGCTGGCGAGGGCCTGCTTTCTGCCGCCCGAACAGACGCCGGACCGGGACCGATGGGTGAAGCGGTTGGAGAAGCACGTCGCAGCAAACCCGTACGGATGGCACGAGAACTACCTGCTCGGACACGCCTACTTCCGCGCTGCCCGATTTGCCGAGGCAGAAAAGAGCCTGCGCAGGGCGGCCGCGATGAACGACATCGTTGAAGTGGGCGTGATCTTGGCGGCCACATGCCAGCGCTTGGGGAAAGCGGACGACGCTCGAACGATCCTGCGGAGAGTGGAAGAGCGGTACGAACAGCAAACTCAGGC
Organism: Planctomycetaceae bacterium; assembly: GCA_022614795.1. Taxonomy (GTDB): domain Bacteria; phylum Planctomycetota; class Planctomycetia; order Pirellulales; family Pirellulaceae; genus CAYLLN01. Next base: position 7,585 of record JAKEHX010000053.1, read on the forward strand.
CGGCCTGAAGGCGAGTCCGCCCAGGCTGCCGATCTACTATGTAGGCCAGGTCGAATTCATTGTCATGCTGCGGGAGGCGCGGACGCTCATCGACGGCAAGGATTCTGGGCCCGACAAAAGCGAGCCGGCACTGCTTGCCCGTTCTCGGGAGTGGCGGGCCGAGTTGGATAAGACCGAGGATCACTTCGCCCGCCTGGTGACGACTTCACCCGACCAGCCGCGCTTGTGGATCGACCGCGGCCGGCGACTCGGTGAATTGCAGCGCTGGGACGAGGCAGCGAAGGCGTTCGACAAAGCCGCCGAACTGGCGCCCAATGACCTGCAGTTGTGGAAGGAACGTGGCCGGGTCTATGCCGACCTCGGCAAGTGGGACGAGGCCGCTGCCGATTTCGTCAAGGCGATCGAATTGGCCCCGGCGCCAAAGGCCAAGTCGCCGCAATTCCCCTGGGAAGTCGATCGTGAGGGAATTGACAATCTGCTTGTGCAGTGGGACGAAGTATTCGACCGGGTAACGAAACTACGACCCAAGGACTCGGTGCTGTGGGCGCGCCGCGCCCAGCGTTTCGCCCGGCTCGGACGCTGGGCCGACGCCGAGGCCCCGCTGCTGCACCATCATCAACTCGACAAAGGCAGCCATTGGGGACCTTTCCGGGTTGCTCCCTTGTTGCTTCTGCGCGGCGACGTGGAGGGTTACCAGCGGGTCGCCGCTGGGATGTTCAAGCAATTCGGCGGCACGACCGGCTGGTCCAGCGCGGAAAAGGTCGTCCGCACCATTCTGCTCATGCCTGGGAGCACCGATTTTGCATCGCTTGAGGCGACCCTCGACCGGGTCAAGGATGTCCCGCAGTCGGGCCCCAGCTCAGATCGGCGCATGCGGCTGGCACGAGCTCTCCTCGCGTACCGGTCAGGTGACTTTGCGAGGACAATTCAGCAAACGACCGGTGCCGGCACGCCCTTGGTCGGCCCGAATCCCGAGAGCGCCGAAGGTCTGTTGCTGCTAGCCATGGCGCGGCAACAACTCGGCGAGCCAGCCGGGGCTCGCGAGGCATTCGCCAAGGCCCGAGCGATCGTGGACATGAGAACTGCCCGCCCCGATCTCGGTTGGTTGTACGAAGATAACAACTGGGACGGCTGGGTGCGGTGCCGGTTGCTCATCCGCGAGGCGGAAAGCCTGATCGCAAAGGATTCAGTCGCCGCAACGGCTCCGTTGACTTCGCCCCAAGAGCAAGCCGCACAGCGCGACCGCAAGGCCCGCGCCGACAGTCTCGCCACGCAGGCGGCCCTCGCCCAGATTCGCCTCGACGTCGGTCAGAAGACGGAGGCCGAGGCGGAACTCCGCGCCGTGCTGGCCGGGCGCGAAGAGATCGCTACTGAGGAATCGGGCAACCTCGACTACCAGACCGATCTGGCGGCCGCCCACCAGCAGCTCGGCCTATTTCTGGTGAGCGACAGCCGCGTCGAGGAAGGAGTGAAGGAAGCGCAAAAAGCAGTAGCGCTCTTGGAGAAATTCGCCGCCGGGAATCCCAAGGCCGCTTCACTTCAGGTCAGCCTGCTTGCCAACCTCTTCAGCATCGGAGAATTTCACTGGAAAGCCGGCCGCCTCGCGGAAGGGAAACAGGCCTGGCAACGCGCCCTAGAGAGTTTGAAGAATGCGCAAGTCGCGGCAACCAAGGATCCGAGGCTCGCCAAGCTGGCTGCGGACTTGGAATTGGCGGCGGGTCGGGCCCATGCGGACCTTGGACTTTGGACCGAGGCATCCGGGCATTTTCGCCGGGCCTTCGAGGTGGACCCCGTCGCCGGCAAAATGTCCGATCGGCTTCACCACGCACAGCTCCTGGTGTTGACAGGCGATGTGGCCTCCTATCGCCGCTACTGCAATAGCCTGTACGAAAGGGGCGGCACGAACCTGCGGAATTGGTATTCCGCGACGATGATGGTGCTCAGGCCGGGCGCGTTGCCGGACCCAAAAACCGTCGCTGCCCTGGTCCAGGAAGCGCGAAATGCAATGAAGGATGAACCTTGGACCGTCCTGGACCTGGCGCTCGCCCAGCTCCGCGCCGAGCAAGTCGATGCCGCGTTCGCAACGTTCCAGGAGTTCGAAAAGATCAGCAAGAGCGGATGGCAGTTCAGTTGGCCGGCGCTGGCGCTGGCGCGGCACAAGGCGGGGAAGCTCGACGAGGCGCGCGAATGGTTGCAGAAAACCGAGGATTGGTACGCCCGCACGTGGGCGAAACACCTGGTCGCGGACAGCACGGGACTGCCCAAGGATGGCAGTCTAGCCTTTTGGGCGTTCTTCCTCAGTCTCCGGCAGGAAGCCATCGCGACGGTGACCGGCCAGCCGGCGCCCGCTGATCCGTGGCTGCATCTGCACCGCGGCCGTATCTACGTCAAGCTCGGCCTGGCCGACAAAGCGGAAGCCGAATTGCAAGCCGCTGTCAAGGCGCAACCGGATGATGCAAGAATCCTGCTCAGCCGAAGTCGAATCTACGCTGCGTTGGGCAAAGAGACCGAGACAAAGGCCGATCACGCGGCGGCGGTGCAACTGATCCACCAAGCGCTCGCCAAGAATCCCGACGATCCAACGGCCACGGACGCTCTGGCCGCAATCCTCCTGGAGAAGGCTGAACCAAAGTGGACTGCCCTCGAGCCGCTCGCGGTCAAATCGGAAGCCGGTGCGACGCTGACTGTTCAGCCCGACAATTCGGTGCTGGCCGGCGGCAAGCAAGCGGACCATGACGTGTACGTCATCGAAGCAGAAGTCCAGAGACGAATCGGCGCCATCCGGCTCGAAGCCATCCCGGACCCAAGCATGCCGGCCGGCGGTTCCGGCCGGGCACCGACTTGGGGGAACTTCGTACTGACCGATTTCCGGGTCATGGCAGCAGAACGCGTTGTCACCTGGAACCGAGCCGACGCCGACTTCAGCCAAGACATACAGTTCGGAAAGAAGAAGAACTATTCGATTGCCCAGGCTATTGACGCGGACGAATCGACCGGCTGGGCGATCTGGCCTCGGGTCGCTGAGCTCCACTGGGCAGTGTTCCTCCCCAACCAGCCGATTAACGCGGCTGACAAGACACGACTCACGATACGCCTGGCATTTCAAAGCAAGGAGAACCGGGGGTACACGCTGGGCCGGTTCCGGTTGTCGGTCGCCGACGAAACGACCATGACCTCGCAAGCCGACTGGTTCCAGGCCGCCGCCACGCCCCATGCCAGATTGGGCGCGGCCTACCTCGCGAATGGCGACGCCAAGGGCGCTGCCGACTTCCTCACGAAGGCCACGACTGCGAATCCGAATTCCGGTGCAGCTGATTGGCTGGTACTCGCACTGGCTCATGCCAAGCTCAAGGACACCGATCAGGCAAAGAATGCGTGTGCGAAGGCGGCGGAACTGTTCAAGCCGACCGGCGCCGATGACGCACTGCGGCCGCTGCTCCAGGAAGTAGCCCTGACCGTCGGGACGAATCTGCCCGCGGTACAGGACCTCATCGTCGCGGCGGCCGGCGAACCGCCGGCGACATTGAACGAGGCCGTCGAGCAGAATCCCGATCAGGCCGATGGCTACCGCAATCGGGGCGAATGGTTCGGGCAGCGCGCGCGTTGGAAGGAAGCCGCTGCCGATTTCACGGCACAATTTCGGCTTCAGCCGACTGCCTATCAAGGGATGCGGCTCGCCTTCTTGCTAATCCAAACGGGAGACTTGGACGGGCATCGGACGCTTTGCCAGGCCATGCTGGAGCGCTGGGGATCGACCGACAAGAATGGCGATGCCAGTTACACGCTGAAAGCAGTCCTTCTGGCGCCTCGTTCCCAAGGGCAGCTTGGGAACGAAGCGGACGCGAAACAACTGGCCCGCCTGGCCGAGATTTCCGTGTCCGGCGATACCAAGGTGGATTGGTACGAATGGAGAATGAACGCCCAAGGCTTGCTCCACTATCGGTCGGGCCGATACGACGACGCGCTGGCCATTTGCCGCGCCAGCCGCGAGCGGGCGCCGACGGCCAAGGGAAACACCATGGCCCTGACAGCGCTGAACCTGGCGGTCGAAGCCATGGCCTTGCATGGCAAGGGTGATGCCGAAGAAGCCCGCCGGACCGTGGCTCAGGCGCGGTCCACGCTCCAGCAGCACGTGCCGGGATTGGACCAAGGTTCGGGGTGGCACGACGTGTTGGCGGCCCACATCCTGTTCCGGGAAGCCGATAGTCTGATAGCGAGTACAAAGACCGAGCGGTAACCGTCTCTCGATCGCCGCTTGCGGCTTAGCGCTCACTGATTGTGGAACTTGCACATTCCCAACAGCCGGCGAACGCTAAGCCGCGAGCGGCAGACGCAATGAAAGGCCCTCTGTCCGTGTCCGACGAAGAACTACAACCCGAGATTGTGCTCGAGCTCGCCGAAGAGTTTCTGGCCCGCTACCGCAAGGGCGAGCGGCCGCCGCTGCGCGACTAC